>NZ_JBEOVN010000011.1:0-79757 GCF_040295565.1 Streptomyces sp. NPDC002785
ATCCGAGTGGCTCTCGGATCGCCATGCACCCGACAGGGCTCCATGACCTCCGGCGTCCCGGCCCGCGGGCCGCTCGCCGCACTCCCCCGCACGACACCGAGGCTTTGCCTTTCACCCTCCGGGTCGCTATCGTTTTCAGTGGCTCTGTTGTCTCCGATAGAGGTGGACGTTGCGCATCTGAGGTTCGCGATCATCGCGCCGTACGGCTTCAGCCGTACGCCCGTCACGCAGTAGCAGTGTTCTGTCCTGCCCGTGACCCCGCGTGGATGCGACCTCGGTGCATGAGCCGTCCCTCGATCTTTCGGACCGCCGCACCTCCCTCTCGGTTCGGTCGCTGCGTGGTGCTCGCATACGAAGTCCCCATTCACCGCGCTTGCGACTGCGAGGATCACCATGGCGACACCCACCGCCCCCAGCGCCTCTCTCACCTGCTCCGCTCTGTCCTTCCAGTGGCCGGACGGCACGACCGTCCTCGACGGGCTCTCCCTCAACATCGGCCGGGGCCGCACCGGTCTCGTCGGCACGAACGGAGCCGGCAAGTCCACACTGCTGCGTCTGCTGGCCGGCCAACTGCGCCCCTCCCAGGGCTCGGTGAGCGTCGGCGGCAGCCTCGCCCACCTCCCTCAGAACATCACCCTCGACACGACACTGCGTGTGGACGAGGCCCTGGGCATCGCCGAGCGGCGCAATGCGCTGCGCGCCATCGAAGCCGGGAATGTGGACGAGAAGCACTTCGAAACGATCGGCGACGACTGGGACGTCGAGGAACGAGCCCTCGCGACACTGGGGTCACTCGGACTCGGCGACGTCGAACTGGGCCGCACCGTGGGCCAGATGTCCGGCGGGGAGACCGTCCTGCTGCGCCTGGCCGCACTGCTGCTGGAGCATCCCGACGTCCTCCTCCTGGACGAACCGACCAACAACCTCGATGTGTTCTCTCGCCGCAGGCTCTACGAGGCCGTCGACTCCTGGCGCTCCGGCGTCCTGGTCGTGGTGAGCCACGACCGCGAACTGCTGGAGCGCGTGGACCGCATCGCCGATCTGCGCTCCGGATCCGTGAGCTGGTACGGAGGCGGCTGGTCCGCCTACGAAGAAGCGCTGGCCACCGAACAGGAAGCCGCCGGGCGGATGTTGCGGGCCGCCGAGGCCGACGTACGCCGACAGAAACGTGAACTGGAGGAGACTCATGTGAAGCTGGCCCGGCGACAACGCCAAGGCAGGAAGACGGAGGCCGACGGAGGCCTCCCGAAGATCCTCGCGGGCCGCCGGAAGCGGTCCGCGCAGGAGTCCGGGGGCAAGCTGCGCGGCCTCCATGAGGAGCGGCTCAGTGAGGCGCGCGAGCGCCGCGAGGAGGCCGCGGACGCAATCCGTCACGACGCCGAGATCCGCGTGAGCCTTCCCCACACCGCCGTGCCCACCGGCCGCACTGTGCTGAGCCTGCACGAACTGCGTCCCCGGTTCGGCAGGCTGCGCGAGGGCAACCTCCATGTGCACGGGCCCGAACGGATCGCGCTCGTCGGGCGCAACGGCGCCGGCAAGACGACACTTCTGCGCACCCTCACCGGCGAGCTGGCTCCACTGTCCGGCGAGGCCAGGACGTTCGTACCGCTGCGGTTCCTCCCCCAGCGCCTGGATGTGCTGGACGATGAGCTGAGCGTCGCGGCGAACGTGGCCCACATGGCTCCCGGGGTCACGGACAACCACATCCGGTCCCAGCTCGCACGCTTCCTGTTCCAGGGCAAACGCGCGGAACAGCCGGCGGGCACCCTCTCGGGCGGGGAACGCTTCCGTGCCGCGCTCGCGGCGACGATGCTCGCCGCACCGGCCCCGCAGTTGCTGATGCTGGACGAGCCGACCAATAACCTCGACATCGCCAGCGTGCGACAGCTGACCAGCGCACTTGAGTCCTACGAGGGTGCGCTGCTGATCGCCAGCCACGACCTGCCGTTCCTCGAATCGGTCGGCATCACCCGCTGGCTGCTCCTCGCGGAGGAGCTCCGGGACACCACCGCGCAGGAGGTGGGCGACCTGCTCGCCACGCCGGAAGCGGGCTGAGCAGTCGCGTAACTCCGAGAAGCCGGGCTCGTCCGGCCCCTCGGACGTTCGAGAGGGGGTGCGGGCCTTCAGATGACGAGGGCCCGCACCTCCTGCCCCGGGTCAGAGCCTGGCGATGATCTCGTTCATCTGCTCGATCTCGGCGGTCTGGGCCGTGACGACGGCGCCGGCGAGCTTCTTCGCGTCGGCGTTGCTGCCGTTCTTCTGCTCGTCCTCGGCCATGGTGACCGCGCCCTCGTGGTGGCCGATCATGAGCTGGGCGAACTTCTTGTCGAAGTCCTTGCCCTTGGCGGCCTTGAGGTCGCTCATGTCCTTGCCGGACATCATCCCGGGCATACCCGAACTGTCCGAGCCGTGGTCCATGCCGGGCATGTCACCCATCGAGGACGAGGCCGAGGGCAGCGGCTTGCCCCAGGATGTCAGCCAGCCCTTCATGGTGTCGATCTCGGGGTCCTGGGCCTTCTCGATCGCGGCGGCCAGCTCCTTGATCTCGGGGTCGGCAGCGCGGCCGTCGGCCAGCTCCGCCATCACGACAGCCTGCTGGTGGTGCGGGATCATCTGCTGCGCGAACTTCACGTCCGCGTCGTTGAACGCACCGCCGGGGGTGGCCGCCGCGGAGGCGCCGGCGGAGCCGTGGTCCATGCCGGGCATGGACGAGCCATCGGTCTTGGATTCTTCGGAGGAGCCGCAGGCCACCAGCGTCAGAGCGAGTGCGGCGACGGTTGCGGCGCCCGCGAGCATGCGGCGGCGGGCAGGGGAAGACAGGGAAGCGGACATCACACGTTTCTTTCCAGGTGAATGCGCCACATCGATGGCGCGCGAAAGGGGCAGGATCATCCGGCCGGTCCGGCCCGATGGCCGGGCACCGGCGGACACCTGTCACGTCCGCGCGATACACACCTGGATCAGTAGATCTCTGCCGGCGAACGGCGGACCCCGCCGTACCGGTCCGCCCACCGCCGTAGGACGACTCCCGAGCACCCATACGGCCAGGACCACGAGGCCCAGCGCCATGAGCAACGGCAGCAGCCGGTCACGGGCGTGGGTGAATACGCACGACTCGCCGTTCATCCCGGGCACGGCGGCGGCCGCATGGGCGGTGCCGTGCTCGTCCGCCGTGGCCATGTGGCCGGGACCCGTCGTCATGGGCATGGGCGAATCCGAGGTCACGGCCATCCCGCCGTGGCACCCCTCGGCGGCGCTCGCCGGGGCTCCATGCATGAGGAACAGCCCGCACAGGACGGCACACAGCACGAGCAGCCGGGACACTCCCGGTGTGCACGTCCGCCTGCGATCCACGGCTGCCTCGAACTCTCGGTCGTACGAGTCCTGCGGTACGAGCCCGACGATACCCCCACAGGGTTTCTGCGTCCTGTCGCACCCCGTCTCCACGGGTCATGGGGTTTCAGTGGCTCAATCAACACTCCGGGCTCGTGTCCAGGCGGCGTCGCGCAGCAGGCGCAGGCCGTTGAGGCCGACGATGACGGTGGAGCCCTCGTGCCCGGCGACGCCGAGGGGCAGCGGCAGCGTGCCGGCCAGGTCCCAGATGACGAGGCCGGTGATGAAGACGGCGGCGATCACCAGGTTCTGCACCACGAGGCGACGGCACCGGCGCGAGAGCGCCACGGCTGTGGGGATCGTAGCGAGTTCATCGCGGACGACGACCGCGTCGGCGGTTTCCAGGGCGAGGTCGGAGCCGGCGCCGCCCATGGCGATGCCGGTGTGGGCGGCGGCCAGCGCGGGGGCGTCGTTGACGCCGTCGCCGACCACGAGGACCTTCCGCCCGGCGCTCTCCATCTCCCTGACCGCTCGCACCTTGTCCTGTGGCAGCAGCTCGGCCCGCACGTCAACGACCCCCACATCGGCGCCCAGTCGTGCGGCGGCACGCGGGTTGTCACCGGTGACCAGGACCGGAATGCTGCCGGTGAGTGCGGTGAGGCGGGTGATGGTGGCATGGGCGTCGGTACGCAGCCGGTCGGCGATGCCCAGGGCGCCTACCGGCGTGCCGTCGAGGAGAACCAGCACGGCGGTACGGCCCTCGTCCTCCAGTTGTGCGGCGAGCGCGGCGGCCGCCTGGTCCGTGCGGCCGTTCAGCAGACGGACGGGGCTGCCGACGGCGACGGAGCGGCCGGCCACGGTGGCGGTGACGCCGGTGCCGGGGGCGGAGGCGAAGTCCTCGACGGGGGGCAGGGCGAGACCGCGTGTGCGGGCCGCGTCGGTGATGGCGCGTGCGAGGGGGTGCTCGCTGGGGTGCTCGGCCGCGGCCGCGAAGGTGAGCAAGGTGTCCGCAGCGAGGCCGGAGGCCGTCAGCGGGCGGATGTCGGTGACCCGCGGGGTGCCTTCGGTCAGGGTGCCGGTCTTGTCGAGGGCCACGGCGTCGATCTGTGCGAGGCGCTCCATCACGACGGCGGACTTGATCAGCACACCATGCCGACCGGCGTTGGCGATCGCGGACAGCAGCGGCGGCATCGTGGCGAGGACCACGGCGCACGGCGACGCCACGATCATGAAGGTCATCGCGCGCAGCAGCGTCGGCTGCAACGCCGCGCCGAATGCCAGGGGAAGGGCGAACAGGGCGACGGTGGCCGCCACCATGCCGATCGAGTACCGCTGTTCGACCTTCTCGATGAACAACTGGGTGGGGGCCTTCGTCCCGGAGGCCTCCTCGACCATGGCGACGATCCGGGCGATGACCGAATCGGACGGGTCGCGCTCCACCTTGACCCGCAGCGCCCCGGTGCCGTTCAGCGTCCCGGCGAAGACCTCGTCGCCCGGCTCCTTGGCCACCGGCAGCGGTTCACCGGTGATGGTTGCCTGGTCCACCTCACTGGCCCCGTCGAGGACCCGGCCGTCGGCGCCGACGCGCTCGCCGGGACGTACCAGGATCACATCCCCGACCCTCAACTGCTCGGTGGGCACCCTCTCTTCGGCGCCGTCGTCGCCGCAGCGGGTGGCCGTGGCGGGCGCGAGATCGAGCAGACCGCGCACCGAGTCGGCGGTCCGTGCGGTGGCGAACGCCTCCAGAGCGCCCGAGGTGGCGAAGATGACGATCAACAGGGCACCGTCCAGCACCTGCCCGATCGCCGCCGCCCCGAGAGCGGCGACCACCATCAGCAGATCCACGTCCAGCGTCTTGTCCTTGAGGGCCTTCAGGCCCTCCCACCCCGGCTCCCAGCCGCCCGTGATGTATGTGAGCGCGTACAGCGGGCCCCACGCCCACCACTGGGCGCCGAGCAGGTGCAGGGGCAGAGCCGACAGGAACAGCACGAGGGCGGCTGCGGCCCAGCGGGCCTCCGGAAGAGCCAGGATCCGGGTACGCCGCCCGGCCGCGACCGCATCCCGGACCGGGCCGGCGGCCGGAGTCGGGCGGGTGAGGGTGAAAGACATGCGCGGTGATCCTTCACGAGAGGAGGCGGAGTGGTACGACCCCCCGCACCATACAGGATCACATGAACACGCATTCATGTGTTCATCTCCGTAGGATGAGGTCATGGGCCACGGAGCTGACGCGAATACTGCTGCCACCGCGCGCGAGCGCCTCGACGCCGTGGGGGCCGCCGATGTGGCGGCCACCCTCCAGGCCCTCGCCACCCCGTCCCGGCTTCGCATCCTCGCGCGTCTCCAGGAAGGGCCGTGCCCGGCGACGGAACTCGCCGACGCGGTCGGCATGGAGCAGTCCGCCTGCTCCCATCAGCTGCGACTGCTGCGCAACCTCGGCCTGGTCACCGGTGAGCGCCGGGGCCGCTCGGTGATCTACGCCCTGTACGACAACCACGTCGCCGAACTCCTCGACCAGGCCCTCTTCCACGTCGAGCACCTGCGCCTCGGCCTGCACGACACCCCCGCGGTGGAAGCCGCGGGAGCCGGCGGCGCGGTGACTGCCACCGCCGCCCGCTGAAGCCGCAGGCGGCCGTCCGAGGCACTCTGGTCGGCGGAGCCCTCCGGTCGACGCACTCGGTCAGTCGTGCCCGACGCCGACCTTACGGCCTGCGTAAGGGTGCTCAGCAGAGTGCTTGAGCTCTTCGACAACGTCGACGTGGACCGAATCGGCCCGAACGTACGCCCGATATCCCGCCCCTTCACCATGTGAGCCCGGCACCGCCGGCAGGGATTCCGTCACCAAATGCGGATCCAATTCTCTGCGTCTACGCTCGTACCTGCGATCTATGCCGCCAACGGTCGTGACTCGACAGGAAGCGAGATCCCTATGGAGCGGCTCAAGATGTCGGGAATCGTCGAGGAACTCTCGGCGGAGTTCCTCGGCACGATGGTTCTCATCCTCTTCGGCTGTGGTGTGGTGGCCCAGGTGGTAGCCGGCGGAGCACTCACCGAGCCGGCGGGGGGCCTTGGCAATCACGACAGCATCGCCTGGGCATGGGGCCTCGGAGTCACTTTGGGTGTCTATGTGGCGGGCAGGCTGAGCGGAGCGCACCTCAATCCCGCTGTGACTCTTTCGCTTGCCGCTTTCAAGGATTTCCCCTGGCGGAAAGTGGCGCCCTACGCACTCGCGCAACTCGTGGGAGCCTTCGTCGGGGCACTGATCGTGCGATGGAATTACACCGAAGCCTTGGCGAGGGCGGACCCGGGGCACACGCTCAAGACACAAATCGTTTTCTCGACGCTGCCCGCCAACGGGAACCCCGCACTTCCGGTCAGCGAATGGGGAGCGCTGCGGGACCAGGTCATCGGAACCGCCATTCTTGTGCTGCTGATCTTCGCGGTCACAGATCTTCTCAATACGCCACCGGGCGCCAATCTCGGCCCGTTCATCGTGGGCCTCATCGTCGTGGCCATCGGTATGGCGTTCGGCACCAACGCCGGGTACGCAATCAATCCGGCGCGTGACTTCGGGCCCCGGCTCGCGAGTTTCCTCACCGGGTACGGCGGAGCGTGGCGGGACCAGTACGGGAACTTCTACTACTGGGTGCCCATTGTGGGCCCACTCGTGGGTGGCCTGGCCGGTGCGTTCCTCTACAAGACCCTCGTCGGCCGTTTCCTGCCCACCGCGGAAGCGGAGCCGGAGGGCAGCATCCCCGTGCCGCAGGAGGAGTGACGCCCGGTTTTTCATCGAGCGCGGGCTCAGGAGAGGCAGTACGCCATGGCGGACTTCATCGGCGCGGTGGATCAAGTGGATACTTGATCACGTCGAGGGAGTCCGCGAGGCCGCGGAACAGGGCCATGCGGTATTCGGGAACACGGACTGCTGGGTGTTGTGGAATCTCACCGGCGGTCCCGACGGCGGCATCCACGCCACCGACGTGAGTCCGGGGGTGGTTCAGGCGCCGGTGTCGCGCGGCCCTCGCAGCATCGCGAAGGGGACGAGCGCGCCAAGCAGCAGTACGCAGGCGAGCGCGATCCAGCCGGCCGTGCCGAGGGCGAGGACGACGCCGGTCATCAGCACCGGCCCCGCGACGCGGTTGGCGACGGTGCGGCTGGTGTTGAACAGCACCAGGTAGGCGCTGCGCGCCCGCTCAGGTGCCAGGTCGAAGGAGAGGGTCCACGAGGCGCCGACCTGGAGCAGTTCGGCGAACGTCAGAAGGACGACGGCAGCACCCAGCACCAGCAGTGCTTCCCGCGCTCCGAAGCCGGGCGCGGCAGCGAAGGCCAGGGTGCCGCAGCTGAGCAGCAGTGCCGCGGCCGCGTACGAGTACCACGCCCGGCGCGTGGTGCTGTAGCAGCGGCTGAGCGGGTACTGAAGGGCGATGCACAGCACGGTGTTGACGGCGTACAGGATTCCGACATAGCGCTCCGGTACGTCGGTCCCGGTGACGAGCCACAGTGGGAAGGCCACATTGAGCACCGGCATCCAGAGCGACACCAGTGCGTTGTACGCGGTGAAGCCCAGTAGCCGTCGGTCCTTGAGCAGATCCGCGACACGGACGCTCTCGACAGCGGTCGCGGTTTCCTCTCCCCGCGCGGTGGCGTACACCACGGCCACCACCACATAGGCGAGTGCGCCGCCGGTCAGCAGCGGCCGGAAGGCTCCGGGCGCTCCGGAGCCCAGGGCGACTCCGGCGATCAGCCCGCCCAGACTGATGCCGAGGTTGACGACGGTGCGCTGCACGGCCATCACCTTCGCGCGCAGGCTCTCGGGGGCTCGCGCACCGACGTAGGACTGCACCAGTGGGGGCGAGGTCTGCTCGGTGACGGCGATGACGGCGACCACGAGGAGGAAACTCCACCAGCCGTCCACCCACAAATAACCGACGGTGGCCAGCGCGCGCAGCAGCATCACACCGATCAGCACCGGTTTCGGCCCGAAGCGTCCGGCCAGCCGGGCGATGGGCACGGCGGCGGCAATGGCGACGGCTCCGCCGAACGTCAGGCCGGTGCCGACGGACGAGGTGCTGAGATGAACAACCTTGACGAAGTAGATGGTCGAGACGGCGAGGAACAGTCCCGTACCGGTCCACTCGATCAGCGTGGCACCCTGGACCAGCGGCAGGAACTGCCGGTAGTCCTGGCCCGTCCGCCCCCGGTCAAGGGTGGTACTCGTGCCCATTGTCAGTGCTCCTGGTGCTTTCGGTCGAAGGAGAGGCCTTCGCGGCGCAGTTGTTCCACGACGACGGTGGCCGACGGCCGGCTGGCTCCGATGCCCGGTAGCACCTGGCGTCCGGCGCTGCCGGCGAGCCGCGTACGTCCACGGCGACCGCGGTGGCGTCGGGTCGGTTCCGGCGCAGATGCGCGCTGATGCCTGCGAGAGTGCCACCGGTGGAGACCGGCATGTACACCGCGCCGAGTTCCGGTCCTGCCTGCTCGGTGATCTCGGGTCCGGTGGGGCAATGCTCCTGGGGTTTCAGTCCCGGACACCGCACCCGGCCCCGGTGGGCGATGTCCAGGTGGAGTAAGGGAGTGCTGCGGAGGGAGCGTGCCAGGACGGGTTTCACACACGGCACTGCTTCCCCCTGGGCGATGCGTCGTTGAACTTTTCCGTGGTTCGACCGGTCTGCCCCGCTGCGCGCACTCAGACGATAGGCATCCGCCCTCCGGTTTCACCACGCCACTGCCCGGCGCGCTTGTCGCTCATGGCCGGAACAGCGCTTGACGCCTCCTCGCACCCCTGCGCATCCCTGCGCAGGGGTGCCGAGGATCCAGCGCCGGCGGCGTACGGTTCAGTGGTCCGCCGCGCCCAGGGTGCGGCCGGCAATTCGAAATGGCCGGTTCGGTGCAGCGGGAGCCGCACGACGGGAACCGCCCTTCCCTCGTTGGGACCTGGGCGGAGCGGTTCCGTCGTTGTGCCGGCAGGCCGCGCGCGGTGGCCAGGCCTCCGTCGGTGGCAGCCGGGCGGGAAGAAGTCCGTCGGCAGTGTCCGCGAGGTCCTTCGGTTGCTCGGAAGGACCTGCGGCGTCGGTGAACTCTCGTTCCATGCAAACGAATCCGGCATGCCCGCGGGCCGCGCATGCCGGATTCGGTGCAGGCGGCGGGCCGTCAGCAGATCCGCGGCAGTTGCTCCCCGACCGGGAGATCGACCACACGCGATCCCCCGAGCCCGGTGCGGGCCACCACCATGCCGGGGTGGGCATCCACCACCTCACCGATCACTGCCGCGTCCCTGCCCAGGGAGTGAGCGCGCATCGCGTCCAAGACCGCATCGGCGTGTTCACGCGGTACGAACGCCACCAGCTTCCCCTCGTTGGCGACGTACATCGGGTCGAGCCCCAGGATGGCGCAGGCGTTGGCCACCGGCGGAGGGACAGGGACGTGCCGCTCCTGGATCACGACGCCGGTGCCCGACGCCGCCGCGATCTCGTTGAGGGATGCGGCGAGCCCCCCACGGGTGGGGTCGCGCAGTACGTGCAGGTCCGGGGTGACCGCGAGCATGGCCTCCACCAGTCCGCCCAGGGCCGCGCAGTCGCTCTCGATCTCGACCCCGAACTCCAGGCCTTCGCGCACGCTCATGATCGCCACGCCGTGGACACCGATCGCCCCGCTGACGATCACGACGTCACCCGGGACGACACGCTGCGGACTCAGATCGACGCCGGCCGGGATGAGGCCGATGCCGGCGGTGTTGATGAAGATGCCGTCTCCGTGACCGGCTTCGACCACCTTGGTGTCCCCCGTCGCCACCTCGACGCCCGCGTTGCGCGCGGCGGCGCCGAAGGCGTTGGCCACGCGCGCGACGACGGAGAGCTCGACGCCCTCTTCCAGGATGAATCCGCAGGACAGATAAGCGGCACGCGCACCGCTCATGGCCAAGTCGTTGACAGTGCCGTTGACCGCGAGGTCGCCGATGGTGCCACCGGGGAAGAACAGCGGCCGTACCACGAAGGAGTCGGTGGAGAAGGCCAGGCGGGTGCCGCCCAGCGACACGGATGCCGAATCACCCAGTTGCGCGAGCGCCTCACCTCCGAAAGCGGGGGCGAAGATGTGCTGGACCAGTTCGGCGGAGAGCGCGCCGCCACCGCCGTGGCCCATCACGATGCGCGGGTGATCCCGCAGCGGGGCCGGGCACGTCCATGCCGTGGGATCGAGCGGCGGGGCACCGGAGGGATGCGTTACCGAAGCGGATACGTCACCGCTCGTGGGGGTCTCGACGGTCTCAGCCAACGGAGCTCGCCTCCAAAGGCGCGGTCTTCTTCATGTCCAGCCGCCGGTAGAGGTAGTACGCGGCGCAGGCGCCCTCGCTGGAGACCATGGTGGCTCCCAGTGGGGTGCGAGGAGTGCAGGTGGTGCCGAATGCCTCGCATTCGTGGGGCTTCAGCAGGCCCTGCAGGACCTCTCCACTGCGGCATTGAGCGGGTTCACGGGTATCGATACCGGTCACCGAGAAGCGGTATTCGGCGTCGTAGTCCCGATAGCGCGGGGAGAGCCGCCAGCCACTGCCGGGGATGACGCCGATGCCGCGCCAGGCCCGGTCGGTCACCTCGAAGACGTCCTCCAGCATCGCCAGAGCGGCAGGGTTTCCCTCGGGACGCACTGCGCGCGGGTAGGCGTTGTCCACCGTGTGTTCACCGCGTTCCAGCTGGGCCACGGTCCGGCGCACGCCTTCCAGGATGTCCAGCGGTTCGAATCCTGTCACCACGATCGGGACGCCGAACCGTTCGGCCAGCTCGGGATACTCGCCCATGCCCATCACGCTGCACACATGTCCTGCGGCGAGGAATGCCTGCACCCTGCAGTTCGGCGACTGCATGATCGCCTCGATCGCCGGCGGCACCCGGACGTGGGACACCAGCAGACTGAAGTTGCGGATACCGAGCCGACGCGCCTGATAGACCGTCATCGCGTTGGGAGGCGCGGTGGTTTCGAAGCCGATTCCGAAGAAAACAACCTCTCGTTCCGGGTTCTGCTGGGCGATCTTCAGCGCGTCGAGCGGGGAGTAGACGACCCGTACGTCGCCGCCCTCGCTTCGGACCCGGAACAGGTCCCGGCCGGTGCCGGGGACGCGGAGCATGTCGCCGAAGGAACAGAAGATCACCTCCGGGCGGGAAGCGATCTCCAGTGCCTTGTCGATGACTTCCAGAGGGGTGACGCACACCGGGCAGCCCGGTCCATGGATCAGTTCCACCTGGTCCGGCAGCAGTTGATCGATGCCGTGCCGGATGATGGTGTGGGTCTGCCCACCGCAGACCTCCATCAGCGCCCACGGCCTGGTCACGGTGGAGCGGATCTCGTCGAGCAGCCGCCGGGCCAGTTGAAGGTCTTGGAATTCGTCGATGTACTTCACTGCCGCGCCTCCTGCGGTGCTTCACCGACGCCGGGAAGCGGCAGTCCGCCCGCCTCTGCCGCCATTTCCCACGGGTCGCCGAACTCTTCTTGGAGCAAGCCGAGTTGGGCAAACAACTCCAGCGTCTGCCGGGCCGACTCCTCGTCCAGCTTCTGCAGGGCGAACCCGACGTGGACGATCGCGTACTCGCCGACCTGAAGATCCGGCAGATACTCCAGACACGCTTCTTTGACCACTCCGCCGAAATCGACGGTGGCCATGCGTGTGCCGTCCCGTTCCTCGATTTCCAGTACTCTGCCGGGCACCGCCAGGCACATGGCTTCTCCTTGCTGTGATTGATCCGCATGCCCGGCCCTGCCGGGACACGCCGTCAGTGGGTGGCTGCACTCCCCCGCGCCGCGCCGCTGCGGCCGTTGAGTGTTCGGACAGCGCGGGTTCGGGCAGCGATCATCACCTGCCCCAGTGCCAGCCCTCCGTCGTTCGGGGGGACCTGGTGGTGTCGCAGGACGGTGAAGCCGTGGCCGCGAAGCGTCCGGGCACAGGACGAGGAGAGCCGGGTGTTGGCGAACACTCCGCCGGTCAGGACCACGGTGTCCAGGCCGTACTGCTCACGCGCCAGGACGCAGGTTCTGCGGACGAGGGCGGCTACCGACTCATGGAAGCGTGCCGCGATGACTCCCGGCGCAGTACCCGCGCGCACATCCTCGACCACCGCCGACAGTACGGGCGCGGGGTCGGCGATCAGTGCGCTCCCGCTGTCCGGTGCGGCAGAGCGCAGCGCGAAGCCGTATCCCGCGCAGTCGTCGTCGGCCGCCTGGAGCGCGGCGGTTTCGAGTTCGACGGCGGCCTGGGCCTCGTATCCGGCCCGGTGACAGATGCCGGTGAGAGAGGCGACGGCGTCGAACAGCCGGCCCATGCTGGAGGTGGGTACGCAGTTGAGATTCTGCTCCAACTGCCGGGAAAGCACGCTCAGTTCATCGGGCGGGCAGGCCGCCCTGCTCAGCAGGTCCTGCGCCCAGCCGATTCCTGCCGCGTGCAGATGTGCCAGGGCCATGCGGTAGGGACGCCGTACGGCGGCGTCGCCGCCCGGCAGAGGGACGTACGCGAGATGCCCGAACCGGTGGTACCCGTCGTAGTCCGCGAGGAGGAACTCTCCGCCCCATACAGCTCCGTCGTCGCCGTAGCCGGTGCCGTCGAACGCGACGCCGATCACCCGCCGGCTGCCGTCCAGGCCGTGTTCGGTCATGGCGGAGGCGATGTGTGCGTGATGGTGCTGCACGCGCACGACATGCCTTTCACCGGCCAGACGGCGTGTCAACTGTCCCGAGCGGTATCCGGGATGTCCGTCGACGGCCAGGACCTCGGGTCGCACCCCGGTGATGGTCTCCAGCTGCTGTCCGGCGTGCTCGAAAGCATGCTGGGTGGCGAGGTCGTCCATGTCACCGATGTGGGCGGACAACCATGCTCTGCGCCCCTCCGCCAGGCACAGGGTGTTCTTGAGGTCGCCGCCCGCGGCGAGGATCGCCGTTACCGGGAGAGGCAGTTCGACGGGCCGGGGGGCGTAACCGCGTGAGCGGCGTACCGTCAGCAGTTCCCCGTCACAGACGCGTACGACGGAGTCGTCGGACGGTACATGGATCGGCCGGTCGTGGGTCAGCCAGGCATCGGCCAGGCGGGCGAGCCGGTCCAGCGCTTCCGTGTCGTCGGTGACGATCGGCTCCCCGGCCACATTGCCGCTGGTCATGACGAGAAGGCGCGGCCCGGCCGGGTCGCCGGGCAGGCCGAGGAGCAGGTGGTGCAGGGGGGTATAGGCAAGCATGACGCCGAGGTCGGGGCTGCCCGGGGCCACGTTGTCCGACGGTGCAGTGGCGCCCGGCCCGGGGACGGCGTGGCTGCGGCGCCTCAAAAGGACGATCGGCCGGACCACATCGGTGAGCAGGGCCCGCTCCTGTGCGCCGACATGGACGAGGTGCTCGATGTCACCGATGTCGCGGACCATCAGGGCGAACGGCTTGTCGCCACGGGCCTTGCGGCGGCGGAGCGCGGCCACAGCCCGGGCGTTGGTCGCATCGCACGCGAGGTGGTATCCGCCGAGCCCCTTGACGGCGAGGATCGCGCCGCCGGCCAGGAGTGCGCGGGCCTCGGCGACCGGGTCCGTCGCGGTCACGCGTCGCGGGGCCTTGTCCGGATCCGGGTGAGCCGCCAGCAGATCGAGGCGGGGGCCGCATCGGTGGCAGGCGACCGGCTGGGCATGGAAGCGGCGGTCTGCGGGGTCTGCGTACTCGCGGGCACAGTCGTGGCACATGGGGAAGCGGGCCATGGTGGTGTGCGTACGGTCGTACGGCAGATCCGTGACGATGGTGAACCGCGGCCCGCAGTTGGTGCAGGTGATGAAGGGGTGCCGGTGGCGCCGGTCCGCGGGGTCGGCCAGCTCGGCAAGGCAGTCGGCGCAGGTGGCCACGTCCGGGGGGACCAGAGTGCGGGAAGGTCCACCGGTCCGGGAGGCGACGATGGTGAATCCGGCACCGCCCGCGGCGGGGACTTCCCTGTGCTCGACGGAATCGAGGACGGCCATGGGCGGTGCGTCCGCGGCGATCCCTTCGCAGAACAGGGCCACGGCAGCCGCTGAGCCCTCGACTTCCGCGACGACGCCCTCGGGGGTGTTGGTTACGTGTCCCGCCAGGCCCATCGAGAGGGCGCGCGTGTACAAGTAGGGCCGGAATCCAACGCCTTGGACGACGCCCCGGACGGTGACCCGGCGACGCTGCGTCGGCTCACCCATGGCCGGGCCGGACCGTTGCGTCGTCACGCGCGGGTCTGCGCCATGGCGCCGGACGCATCCGTCGCGGCGCCCGGCTCGCCCTGGGCGGCATGCGTGTGGGGGTGGCCGTGAGAAGCCTCGCCGAGCTCTGCGTCTGTATGGGTGTGCGTGGAGTGGTGCTGCTGGGCCATGACAGGCCGGTGCACCGGGGCTCCCTGCGCGGCGTCCAGCGCCCGTTCGAGGAGCGCCCCGACGCCGTCACCGAGCCGGGCGGAGGTGAGGAGCACCTCCACGCCGGGATTGACCTGCTCGACATGGGCGCGGAACGCATCCTCGTCGAAGGCGACAGCCTCGGCGATGTCCGTCTTGGTGACGAGCACCAGGTGCGCCAGCCCAAAGGCGGTGGGGTACTTCAGCGGCTTGTCCTCGCCCTCGGTGACCGAGGCGAGGACGACCCTCAGAGTTTCGCCGAGATCGTACGAGGCCGGGCAGACCAGGTTGCCGACATTCTCCACGAAGAGGAGCCGGGTGTCCTTGGGCAGCCACCCGTCGAGGTGCCCGCCCAGCATCCGGGCCTCCAGGTGACAGAGTCCGTCGGTGAGCACCTGCTTGACCGGGGCGCCGGAGCGGGCCAGGCGCGTGGCGTCGTTCTCGGTAGCCAGGTCGGCGGTGAGTGCCGCGACGGGGATGCCCCTCTCGCGGGCCAGGACCAGTTCGCGTTCGAGCAGTGCCGTCTTTCCGCTGCCCGGGCTGGAGAGCAGATTGACGACCGAGGTGCCGCGGGCGGCAAGTTCGGTGCGCAGGTGATGCGCTGTCGTGTCGTTCTTCGCGAGTACCGCCTGCTGCAGGTCGACCACACGGCACATGGTTCAGCACTCCTCGGAAATCGGTTCACGGGTACGTCTCTGCGCAGGTCCTTCGTCCCAGTGGACGTCGGCGATCTGCAGCTCGCGGCCCGAGAGCAGTTCCGCGGTTGCCTGGCCGCACGAGGGGCAGCACAGTTGCGGTGGCATTCCGACCGCCCATTCGTCCGCACAGGGCGCGCAGCGTGCTCTCGCCCGTACGGAGTCGACCACGAGCTCCGCGCCTTCCAGAACGGTCCCGGCGCAGGCCAGTTCGAAACAGAAGGACAGTGCGTCCGGGACCACTCCGGCCAGTTCGCCGACCTGGAGCCGGACGGATGTGACGGCGACGGCGCCGCCGGCTCGAGCCGCTTCTTCCACCTGGCCGACGACGGCCATGGCGATGGACATCTCGTGCATGGGTCTCCGTCCTGCCCGCGTCATTACACCGGGGCGTCGCAGTCGCACCCGGGCTGGCTCGCCGACGCCGGACTCTACGTACGTCATTCGGTGCAGCCCGGGACCTGGCGGATGCGCTGCCGTCACATGATCCGGATGCGCAGGTAGCGCTTGAGGTCGGGCATGATCTGTGCCACGAGTGCGGCAACGGCCACGGCGACCGCGCCGCCGATGATGATCTTCTTCATGACGGTGTTCGTCTCCTCAGTTGATGGCCGGGCCGGCCGCCGCCTGTGCGGTGGGCGCGGTCCGTTCGTCGTCCCGCACAAGGCGCAGGACCATGTTCACGGCCTCCGGTACGGCAGCGGCCACGGGATCGCTCAGACCGATGCCCTCCCCGACGCAGGCGGGTTCGCATCCGACGACCAGCGTGCGTCTCGGGGGGATGCAGCCCGTCCCGGCGCACAGGGTTTCCAGCAGTGTCAGGACCGCATCGGGGGACATGCGGTGGCCGTCGAGCAGAGCTTCCTGCGGCTCGATACGGCCGGGCCGGTCGGCCTCGATCAGATACAGCGTTCCAGGATCGCCGCCGCGTTCGGTGGCATCGATCAGGACCAGCGTGTCGTATCCGTCGAGGAGCTGGTACGCGAGGTGGACTCCGCGCACCCCGATGTCCACCGCTTCGACGTGGCCGGGCAAGGGCCGCGACGCCAGTCGTCGTACGGTCTCGACACCGAAGCCGTCGTCGCCGAGGAAGATGTTCCCGACGCCCGCGACCAGAGTCGTCGTTCTCCGCTCCGAGGGCGCTGTCATGCGTCCTCCAGTGGTGCGACCTCGTCGGGCTGGAAGTACAGGAAGCGGCCCTGCTCGCGCCGGATGTCCGCACCCGGATCGCCCTCCACGGTGACCGCAAGGTGCACTGTGCCGTCCACGTCGTGGAGTACTGCCTCGACCAGTGCGCTGCGCCCTTGCAGAAAGAGGTCCTGGGCGTCGGTGCGGCGCAGGCCCGGCCGCAGGAGCACGCGGCTGCCCGCGCCCACCGACCGGCCGTCCACCAGGATCCGGTCGCGTGCCGGGTCGGCGCCGGCGTCGGCGGCCGGGTCCCACCACGGCTGGTCCGGCCGGATCAGGTCGTACTCGTCGGAACCTTCCGGTACTTGCGGAAATCCGTCGGACAAAACGGCTGCGGGCGCACCCGGCTCGGTGACCTCCCGCAGGGCCCGCACCGCGCCGTGCAGCCGCTCCAGGACCTCGGGGGGCATCGAGTCGGCCAGGTCGATCACGGCGGCCGCCCGGTCGTCCGTTCCCCGGGCCTCGCGCTTCTCCTGGTCCGTCAGGGCGGCCGTGCGCAGCGCGAGGATCTCGTCGATCTCCGTGGAGTCGTACAGCGCTCCGGGGCTCTCCGGGGCGATGGCCGGGTGGTCCTCAAGGATGATCGGGGACGAGAGCACCAGGTCCGCTCGGCCAGGCTCCCCGGCCAGTACGGGCCAGGTGTGCAGATTCCGGCAGCCCGCGACTGCGCCCTTGGCCCACTCGGGAGGGTCCGTCATCGACAGGAACGAGCCTGCGCTCAGGCCCAGGAGAAGGTGGGCGGCCACCAGTGACCTGGGCAGAGCGGCGTCGCGGTCGGCGTGAGCGGCGTCCGGAGTCCATGTGCTGGTGTTCTCCACGACGGCGGTGAGCCGCATCGCCCGGTACGGGCCGTCGATTTCGGCAGCGGACAGCCGTACCGCGCCACTGATCTCCTCGCAGCGGCGCACCAGGCGGCCCACGGTCCGGCCGTCCTCGTCGCGGACGGTCTCGGTCTCCTCGCGTGCCGGGCGCGTGAAGGGGACGACTACTCCGTCGCCGGTGAGCTCGGCCACGGTGGCGAGCGCTTCGACCCGTTCCTCGGCACCCTCGTCCCAGGGGACCAGGACCCGGTCGGTGAGCTGGAGTTCGGGAACCGTCTCGAAGGTGCCGTCGCCGCGGAGCCGCTGCACGGTGCGTCGTTGGGCGTGCAGGAACCGCACCTCGGCCGCCAGAGTCGCGTCGGTCCTCGGTTCCATCAGACATTCGGTGTGCTGGAATTCGTGCTCTTCGGCGGCTGCCGCCCAGGCCGGTGGTACGAGCACCCCGAACTGCCAGCGGAGCCGGTTCTTGGCCGCCGACGCACGGTACGGATACAGGACGTAGCCCTCGAAGAGGACGGCGTCGGCCACACCCCGGGCGGCGGCGAAACGGGATTCCAGCGCGGGGATGAGCGCGGACGCTGTCATTGCGCCGTCCTCTCGGCGAGTCCGGCGAGCCCGGCGTCGGCGAATCCTCGGTCCGGCGGCTGCAGGGCCGTGGTCCCGGCTGTGTCGAGAAGCGCCCGGACGGTCGCCTCCCAGGAGGGCAGTGCGTGCCGGGAGCGGAATTCGAGCAGCGCTTTCATGGTGTCGCGGGGAAGGCGGATCCAGCCGCACCCGGGGAAGTGCTGGTCGATCATCTCCTGCCACACCGCCACCGGCATCCGGAAGGGTGCCTCCAGGTCCCAGGGCACCGGCTCGACATGGAAGCCGCCAAAACCGGTGAAGGCGGTGCCGGAGAAGAGCATGAGGAGCGGCACCTCACCATCCGTCAGCGTGTTCAAGTACCGTGTTGCGGCGATCTCCAGGTCATATGTGCAGGGCACGACGACGTCCGTCTCGGTCGCCCCGGTGAACGCGGGAACCATGACCGGAACCTGGGCGAACTGCATGGGCTGGAGTGTGCTGCCCCACCGTGAGCGCTCACCGAACAGATCGGTCAGGCCCTCGGCCTCAGTCGTTCCGTAGCCGCGCCGGGCCGGCTCGATGCGGATCTGGCAGCGCAGCGCGAGTGCGTGCACCCGTGTCTCTTCGGATGCGGTGATGCGCAGCCGGAAGACGAGGGTGGGGCCGGCCGCGTACGGGTCGGCGCGTACGCCGGTGCAGGTGAAGGTGAAGTCCGTCATGGTCGTCGCACCCCCTCTGTTGCCTCGGCCCTGCGTTCGACGTGTTCGAAGAAGGCCTGCAGATCGGCACGGGCCTCGGCTCCGCCGTCGAAGCCCTGCCACAGCAGGCGCATGCGTCCCACCAGCTCGTAGCAGATGTCGATCGGTACCAGATAGCACTCGGCCCGGCCTTCGGTGCGGCGCAGCAGCAGTGCTTCCACGTCGGGTTTGAGCAGCTCGGAGAGACGGCTGCCGCCGAGGACCGTCTGCCAGGTCGACGGATCGAGTTCGCTCTCGGTGGCTCCGGCAGGGCTCGGGTAGAGCGCCACCAGCCGGTCCAGCGCGGCGTTGCGGAAGAAGAACGCGACGCTGACAGGGATCTGCAGGAGTTCCCACGCGTTGTCGTCGAGACGGTGGTCGTGGTCGGACAGGTAGCGGTCCGGCACGCTCAGGAACCGGCCGTGGGCGGCGCCGGGCCGCTCGAACAGCAGGGCGCACGGGGTGCAGGCGCACGCCAGCGAACGCTGCTCGGTGTCCACCAAATGCCGGTGGTTCCCCTCGGCCACCGGCACTCCGCAGAGTTCGCACCGCTCCTGCCGGGGCTCACGCGGTGCCGCGAACCGCCGCAGCGTGTGCACGCCCGAGGCGGGCGCGGGCCGCCCGGCCCACGTCATGGGCGCGCTCACGGCGTCCTGGCCGGGGCCGGCCTGGCGTTTGCCGCGGCCTGCGGAGGGCGCGTTCCGATCTGAAGGAGTGCCGGATCCTGAGTGGCGGAGGCAGGCTCCATCTCGACCGTGGTCACCTCCGGTGCGAAGCAGGCCATGGCGTTCTCGACGGACTGCTGGGCCGACGATGCGCCGGCGCAGCCGCATCCGCCCGTGCCGGCGGTCCGCAGGCGCAGGGTGCCCGTGTCCTCGTCGAAAGTCACCACCTCGACGGGATCGCGGACTGCCGCGAGGGCCCGCCCGATCCGCGTACCGGTGTCTTCGGGGTGCAGGTCGTGCAGGACCAGCAGGCTCGACACGAGGTCGTCGCCCAGGAGTTCGTCCAGCGTGACACCGGTTTCCCGGCCCGGTGCGGCCCGGAGCCCGTCGAGGATCCGGGCCAGCCCGGCGCCGTAGAAGTCCATCAGGACCCGCACCAGTTCCTCGGCCGCCGCGGAGGCTTCGCGGTCACCGGCCGCAGTCAGTTGCTCGAGCACCTCTTCGATGCGATGTCCGGCCTGCTCGGCGTCGAGCACCTTCGCTGCCGCCGTATGTGTTGTCGCGCTCATCCGCCCAGTCCGCTCAGCCCGGTGGGCACGTGCATCTTCTGCACGGTCCTGCCCCCGCCGACGTACATGTGGACGCCGCACGGGAGACAGGGGTCGAAGCTGCGCACTGCGCGCATGATGTCGATGCCCTTGAAGTTCTCCGGCGGGTTCTCCTCGAAGATCGGCGTGTTCTGCACGGCGTCCTCGTAGGGCCCGGGAGTTCCGTAGGTGTCCCTGGTACTGGCGTTCCACGGCGTCGGAGGGTAGGGGTGATAGTTGGCGATCTTGCCGTCCCTGATCACCATGTGGTGCGACAGCACACCGCGTACGGCCTCGGTGAATCCGACGCCGATGCTCTCGTCCGGGACGTCGAACTTCTCCCAGGTCTGCGTACGTCCGGCGCGGACCTCCTCAAGCCCCTTCTCGGCACAGTGCAGCGCGATCGCGGCCGCGTACGCCTGGAAGTAGGTGCGGGCGCGGTTGCGCTCCAGCGCGTTGCTCCACTTAGGGATCTTCCACTCGAAGGTGGTCTCGGGTTTGGTCATCGTGCGCGGCAGGTTGATGACGACGCTGTGACCGGTGGCCTTGACGTAGCCGACGTCGACGAGCCCGGAGAGCGCGGTGGACCACAGACGGGCGAGGGGGCCGCCGCCGGTGTCCAGGGCCAGGTGGTCCTTGCCGTCGAACCACCGCGGCGACATCACCCAGCTGTACTTGTCGTCGAAGTTCCGCTTCTGCGGCGCGGGGATCGTGTGCTGGTTCCACGGGTGGCGGGGGTCGACCGGGTTGCCGAGCGGGTCATGGGTGACGAACTGTTCCTTGCCCTCCCAGTCGTCGTAGTACGAACTGCCCAGCAGGATCCGGATGCCGAGGTTGATCTCGGTCAGGTCATTGGTGACCAGCTTGCCGTCCACGATCACACCGGGGGTGACGAACATCTTCCGCCCCCAGTGGCTCATGTTGGCGTACGTGAAGTCGCAGTGCTCGGGGTCGTTGAGCGCTCCCCAGCAGCCGAGCAGCACCCGCCGGCGGCCGACCTCTTCGTACCCGGGCAGGGCCTCGTAGAAGAAGTCGAACAGGTCGTCGTGCAGGGGCACGACCCGCTTCATGAACTCCACATAGCGCATGAGGCGGCTGAGGTAGTCCGTGAAGAGCTGGACGGAGGCGACCGTGCCCACACCGCCCGGGTAGAGCGTGGAGGGGTGCACATGGCGCCCTTCCATCAGGCAGAACATCTCCCGCGTGTAGCGGCTCACCTGGAGGGCCTCGCGGTAGAACTCGCCCTCGATGGGGTTGAGCGACCGCATGATGTCGGCGATCGTGCGGTATCCGTGCTCCCCGGCGTGCGGCGCTTCGGTGCGCTCGGCGAGTTCCAGGACGCCGGGATTGGTCTCGCGGACCATCTTTTCGCAGTAGTCGACCCCGACCAGGTTCTCCTGGAAGATGTTGTGGTCGAACATGTACTCCGCGGACTCGCCGAGGTTGATGATCCACTCACCGAGGTGTGGCGGTTTCACGCCGTACGCCATGTTCTGCGTATACACGGAACACGTGGCGTGATTGTCGCCGCAGATCCCGCAGATGCGGCTGGTGATGAAGTGGGCGTCCCGGGGGTCCTTGCCCCGCATGAAGACGCTGTAGCCGCGGAAGACCGACGAGGTGCTGTAGCACTCCGCGACCCGCTTCTGCTTGAAGTCGATCTTCGTGTGGATGCCGAGACTGCCCACGATCCGCGTGATCGGATCCCAGGCCATCTCCACCAGGCCGCTGCCGTCGCCGGCCGCTTTCGTTGTCGGTGCCATCGTGTCTGCCGTAGCCCTTCTGAGAAGCGGGAGGTGGGATCGTCACGGGAAGGTGTGGAATGCGGTCGGTGTCCTTGGCGTGTTCACCACGGAGGCCGGTAGCCGGTGGTCAGCCGACCCCTCTTGTGCCGCCACTTCGGCTCCTTGTCCAGGGTCTTCGCCGTGATCGCCCGGAGCCTGCGGATGACCGTCCCGTACGCACCGCTGGCGGTGGCGGAGACCTTGGCGCCCGGTGGTTGGTCCATGAACGGCATGAACTTGTCAGGGAAGCCCGGCATGGTGCAGGCGATACAGATGCCGCCGACGTTCGGGCAGCCTCCGATGCCGTTCATCCAGCCGCGTTTGGGTACGTTGCACTTGACGACGGGGCCCCAGCAGCCGAGCTTGACCAGGCACTTGGGCGAGTCGTAGGTTTCGGCGAAGTCGCCCTGTTCGTAGTAGCCGCCCCGGTCGCACCCCTCGTGCACGGTGGCGCCGAACAGCCAGGTCGGACGGAGCTTGTCGTCCAGCGGGATCATCGGAGCGGATCCCGCCGCCTGGTACAGCAGGTACGTCAGGGTCTCCGAGAAGTTGTCCGGCTGGATCGGGCAGCCGGGCACGCACACGATCGGGATTCCGGCCTTCGACTTCCAGTCCCAGCCGAGATAGTCGGGCAGTCCCATGGCTCCGGTCGGGTTACCGGCCATCGCGTGAATACCGCCGTACGTGGCGCAGGTGCCGATGGCGACGACCGCCAGGGCCTTGGGCGCCAGCCGGTCGATCCATTCGCTGGTGGTCATCGGCTGGCCGGTCTCCGGGTTGTCTCCGAAGCCGCACCAGTACCCCTCCGGCTTGATCGTCTCGTTCGGGATGGAACCCTCGACGACCAGGACGAAGGGATCGATCTCACCGCGCTCGCCCTTGAAGAACCACTCGATGAACGTGTCCGCACCGCCCACCGGACCACATTCGAAGTCGATCAGCGGCCAGTGGACCTCGATCTTGGGCAGACCGGGCAGCGCACCGACCACGATCTCTTCGATGCTCGGCTGCATCGCGGCAGTCAGGGCCACCGAGTCGCCGTCACAGCTCAGCCCCGCGTTGATCCAGAGGATGTGGATCGGGGACTCTTCTCCGGTGGCCGCAGCAGGTGCGTCCACCGTGTTCGACGTTGCTGCATCCATGAGGATGCCTCCCTGGAAAGAGACACACGAAGGCCGATATATCGACCTTCACTGTTCTTGGTACCAAGCGCTCGGCGCGGGTGCCCCATGGTGCGCCGCCAGTCCGGTGACGTCGGGCTGCCGGGCGGGCCGGTCCCCCGCAGATCTGCCGGTCGAGGCCGGGACGAGGTGCGACGGCCGGACAAGCGGGGGATCTTTGAGCACGAACGCACGCCGCAGTGCGTGGTAGGGCGAGCGCGGGTCGAAGAAGGTCCGCCGCATCACGGTCAGTTCCTCCTCCCGGTAGTCGGCCAGAGGTTTGTCGGCCTCGTCGCGGTCCCGTTCGGTCTTCTTCGCGGCGATCCGCGACAGTGCCGCGGGCGACGCGGCGAGACGGGCCGCCAGCCGGGTGGCCTCGCCCGCGAACGACTGCGCATCGCAGTCGACCGTCCGGTCGGCCAGGCCGAGCCGCACGGCGGCCTCGGCGCTCACCGGCAGCGCCTTGCCGGTGAGGCGCTCCGCGGCGGCGGCCCCCACCCTGCGTGGCAGCGTGTACGTCCAGTACTCGGAGCCGTACAGCCCCATCAGGCGGTAGTGCGGGTTCAGCACCGCCCCCGACCTGCACCACACCTCGTCCGCGGCCAGGGCGAGCATCACCCCGCCCGCGGCCGCATTGCCACCGACGGCGGAGACCACCAGCCGGTCGGTGGTGGTCAGCACGGCCTCCACGAGATCGTCCATGGCGTTGATGTTCGCCCAGGACTCCTCGCCGGGGTCGGCGGCGGCCTCGATGACATTGAGGTGGATGCCGTTGGAGAAGAAGTCCCGGCCGCCTCCCAGTACCAGCACCGAGGTGGGCCGTCGGCAGGCCAGCCGGTAGGCATCGTGCAGGCGTCGGCACTGCGCCGTGCTCATCGCACCGCCGGGGAAGGAGAACGAGAGGAATCCAGCCTGTCCCACCTCCCGGTAGCCGATGTCGCTCCAGCCGTGTCGGCGCCCTTCCTCGTACAGCGGCGTGGGATGCTCCGGCAGTACGGGAAGGCGCCCGGCGAGCGCCCTCACAGCGGGCAGCTTGAACGTGGCGGGTCCGCCCGGCTTGCGGCGGGGACGAAGCTCGGGAATCCAGACCGCGCCGTCGGTCGTCGCCCGGCAGACGGCCCCTGCCCGTACCGCCACCAGCTCGCCCGGTCCGCCTCGCAGTTCGTGCTCCGGGTGCCCCCCGTGCAGAAACCATTCGGCCCCGAGCAGTTCGTCGCGCACGCCGGGGTACGAGTCGGCGGCCCGCAGCTTGCGCAGGACCGCTTCCGTAGAGTCCGACTCCCAGTCGATGCGACGGTGCTCCTGGCGTAGGTACGGCCGCGTGCGGATGCGCAATTCCTCATCCCCGCCGGTCTGCGGACGAGGAACGTACGTACCGGACGAGAAGCGCTCGACGGCAAGGTGCACGGCCTGCAACGCGGCGTCGGAGACTTCGTTGCGGTAAAGGTCGCTCTTGCCCACCGGGGGCACCGGGAAGGTGGCCGATGCCCAGATGTCGCCGGCGTCCATCTCCTCGTCGGCCTGCAGAACCGTCACGCCCCAGGTGTCCGCGCCCTCGTGGATGGCCCAGTCGAGGGAGGAAGGCCCACGGTCACCCGGGGGGCCGGGGTGGACGACGAGGCAGGTGTGCGCCGCCCAGACATCCCGAGGGATGGCGGTCTTCAGCAGCGGGGCCAGAATCAGGTCGGGCGCGAACTCGCGCACAGCCCGCCGCAGCGACTCGTCGCGCGCGGACGCCTCCGGAGCTGCGAGTTCCACCGCTACGGCGTGGCCGCGGTCCCTCAGTTCGGCATGAACACGCTGAGTAAGGCTGTTGAACGCGCTCGCCACTAGCAGGATGTGCACGACGACCTCCCGACGCCGGGCAGATCCGGCTGGTTGCGATGGTGGGGCAATACGGTCGGGGCTCCACCGGCAACCGGCCGCTAAGTCACCCGAAAGCGAACACATCGGCGACCACTCAGTGGAACCCGGCCACGGGCCCCGCGCTCAGCGGATCGGAATGAACCGAGCGGCGACATGACGCAGAGCCAAGCGTTCGGCACGAGCCCAACCACGCACCCCGCTGCGGCCGGTCAGGGCCGGACGGCGTAATCCGCTCGGTGGCCTGTTATCTTTACGTGACTTCGCCAAGCAACTCTCGGTCAGGCTTTGGCCTTTGCCGTGGTGGAGTCGGCGAGGGGGAGCATGTGGCTGCCCTCTGGGCGTTTCGATGCGATCGGCAGCCGCACGGCGTTAACTGAACCTGGGGATGCACATGCCATACACCGGCCGAGACGAATGACTCTGCCGCCCGCCTGATGCGGGCAGGCGTCCGCAGAGCCCGGCAGGGCCGGCCGTATTGGAGTGTGGCGGCGGACGAGCAATGACCACTACACGTGTACGGGCAAGGTCGTAGTCTGCGGCTTGGCCCGGCCTGTCATGGCTGGACGGAATGACACAGCACAAATTCAGCAGAACGGCGCATACCGCTCGGGCCGCACTGCGCCCCGGGACGGGGCGCCGGAAACAGGCGAAGAGACCGCGACCGCGCCTGCGCCTGCCACATAAACCGGACTATCCACGCACGGGCCGGCGCGGCTGGCGAAGATGGGTGCCCTCGTGGCGGCTGGTCGTGGGCTCGTTCCTGATATCGATCGCAACGCTCACGACCGTGGTGGGCATCGCCTACGCGCGTACGGACATCCCCAAGGACCTCAACGCGTTCGCCACCCAGCAGGACACCGTCTACTACTGGGCCGACGGCACGCCCATGGCCCGTACGGGCTGGGTGAGCCGCCAGGAGATGCCCCTGTCGAAGATTCCCGACGATGTCCGGTGGGCCGTACTGGCAGCCGAGAACGCCGACTTCTACTCGGACCACGGCATATCGACGCAGGGAATCACCCGCGCGCTGTGGCGCACGGTCGGCGATGGAGACACCCAGGGCGGATCGACCATCACCCAGCAGTACATCAAGAATGTCTACCTCTCGCAGGACCAGTCCTTCTCCCGCAAGTTCACCGAGATGCTGCTCGCAGTCAAACTCGACCGCCATGTGAGCAAGGACAAGATCCTTGAGGAGTATCTGAACACCAGCTGGTTCGGCCGTGGCACATACGGCCTCCAGCGCGCGTCCCAGGCCTACTACGGCAAGGAGGTCACACAACTCAACGCCAGCGAGGGCGCGTTCCTCGCGTCCCTGCTCAAGGGGGCCTCGCTCTACGATCCCGCCCTCAATCCCCGCAATCGTGACCGCGCCGTCGAACGGTGGCAGTGGACGCTGGACCGCATGGTGAAGATCGGCAAGCTGAGCCCGGCCGAGCGTGCCCGGTACACCACCTTTCCCGAGCCGAAGCCCCCTCACAAGCCGAACAGCACGGGCGGGCAGGACGGCTACCTCGTCCAGCTCGCCGAGTCGTACGCCAAGCGTGCCGGACACATCTCCGACGCACGTTTCGACCTCGGCGGCTACCAGATCTACACGACGTTCGAGAAGCCGCGGATGACCGCCCTCACCGGGGCCGTGAAGGAAGCGCGCGGCAGACTTGATCCCGAGCAGCGCAAGGCTGACCGCCATGTCCGGTTCGGGGCCGCGTCCGTTGCCCCGAACGGCCGGATCCTCGCCGTGTACGGCGGACCGGACTTCGAGCGGCAGGCCTTCAATGAATCCAACGCGAGCACGGTCCCGGCCGGTTCGGCGTTCACGCCGTTCGTCTACGCTGCCGGCCTGGAGCACGGCATCTCACGCAAGCGCAACGGCCCCCGGACCACCGTCACGCCCTCGACCGTGTACGACGGTGACGACGACATTCCGGTCATGACACCCGAAGGCGCCTACTGGGACCGCAGCGGCAAAATGGTCAAGGGCCAGAACGACGGCGACCACTCCTACGGCCGCATCAGTCTGCACGACGCCATGGCGAAGGCCGCCAACTCCCCGTTCCTCCAACTCGGTATGGATGCGGGACTGAAGACGGTCCGCAGAACGGCCGAGGCATCCGGGCTGCTCCCGTCCAGCTTCGGTCCACCCGTTCCCGCGTTCTCGATGGGCAACTCCACACCGAGCGCCATCCGCATGGCGGGCGCGTACGGCATGTTCGCGGCCCACGGGATGCACACCGATCCGTACTCGGTACGAAAGGTCACGCGCAACGGCGAGCCGGTCCGGCTGAATCTGCCACAGGCGAAGCGCGCCGTGGGGTCCGCCGTCGCCGACGAGGTCACCGCAGCGCTCGCACGGCCCGGCGAGGAGAGCGGCGCCACCTCCGCCTCACCGGTCGCCGCCAAGGCCGGAACCACCGAGGACGACACCGCGCGCTGGCACGTCGGCTACAACCGGGACGCGTCCACGTCCGTTGTCGTGTACCGCATGGACCTGACGAAGAGTCTGGCACCACTGCCACTGAAGGGGCTCGGCGGCGACTCGGCGGCCGGCAAGAAGCTCTCGTTCCAAATCTGGAACGCATACACGGAAGCCATGACGAAGTGACAGGTACCAGAGCAAAATCTTCCGTTCGCCGAATACGGGCCCGCTTGACGCCCCGTATCGCCCTGGGGCTCGCGGCATGTGTAGTCGCGTCGGGTACCGCGACGCTCATCTCGCTGGCCTCCGACGATTCCTCGGACGACCGGACCCCTCAGCAGGCCACGAGCACCGTCGCCGCACCTACGCCCACCGCCCGGGAGCGCCGCGGGGGTGACGGAAAGAAGACGGAAGAGGAGAAGTGGGACGGAAAGGTCAAGATCCTGGGAGACGGTTCCACGTCCTACACCGGGCCGCAGCCCGGCCAGCTGAAGGCCGAGCGACTCAAGCCGGGTGAGAAACCGCCCCAGTTCGTGGTGTTCTCGTGGGACGGTGCGCTCGAGGGCGACGATCGCATGTTCTCCCGCTTCCGCCGTGCGGCGAAGGAGAGCAATGCGCACATGACATTCTTCCTCACCGGTATCTACCTGCTCCCGAAGGAGAAGAGCAACCTCTACGAGCCGCCCCAGCACAAGCCCGGAGCGGCCGCGATCTCGTACCCGACGCGCGAACACATCCGCATGACGCTGGAACAGCTCGGCGGCGCCTGGCGGGAGGGCAACGAGATCGGGTCACACTTCAACGGCCACTTCTGCGACAAGAAGGGCGGTGGGGACTGGAGTACGGACGAGTGGATCGGCGAGATCAACCAGTTCTACTCCTTCGTGCAGAACTGGAAGACGAACACAGGCTTCAAGGACTTCGATCCGCTGCCCTTCGACCCCACCCGCGAGGTCGTCGGCGGACGGGCCCCCTGTCTCGAAGGCCAGAAGACCCTTCTGCCGGCGACCAAGCCCTTCGGCTGGCGATACGACGCGAGTTCCCCGGGAGACTTCCAGATCTGGCCGTCCAAGAAGAACGGCATCTGGGACCTCCCGTTGCAGATGCTGCCGTTCCCCGGCAAGGACTTCCAGGTGCTGTCCATGGACTTCAACTTCCTTTACAACCAGTCGAAAGGCAGCACTGAGGGCGACCCCGCGCACTACCAGAAGTGGCGTACGGAGGCACGGGATTCCTACGTCGCCGGATTCGAGCGGGTGTTCAACGGCAGCCGGGCACCGCTGTTCATCGGAAACCACTTCGAGGACTGGAACGGCGGGATCTACATGGATGCCGTCGAGGAAACCATGCGAGAGATCTGCCCGCGCAAGGAGGTGCGCTGTGTGTCCTTCCGCGAACTGACCGACTGGCTCGATGCGCAGGACCCCAAAGTCCTCGCCCACTGGCGGACACTCGACCCCGCCCAGTCGCCGAACTGGAAGCAGCAGGCGCAATAGCGCGGAGAGCAGAGCCCCGGCTGAACAACTCGTATGACGTGACGAGTCGTTCAGGCCGGGGCTCAGCGGTCCGGTGTGCGCGGGCGTCGTCGCCCCCCTCAGTCAGCTCGCCTTCTTGACGAACTCCGTGGTGTATGTCTTGGCGAGGTCCACCTTCGCGTTCTTCAGGTTCGGGTTGAAGGCCTTCAGGACCCGCTCGACGGTGGCGGGGCCGTCCGCGGGCATGACGCCGTCCGTGGTGAACATCGGCAGCGTGCTCTTGATCGCCTGTGCGTACAGAGCCTTGCCACCTCCCTGGGCGTAGTCGGCGGGCATCTTCGCGGCGATCTCGTCGGCGCTGTGCGTGGACATCCACTTCAGGGTCTTGACGAAGGCGTTGGCCAGCTTCTGGACAGTTTTCTTATGGCTGTTGACCCACTCGGTCTGCATGTAGAGGCTGGAGGACGGGTAGAGCCCGCCGAGTGCCTGCTTGGAGCCCTCGGGAGTCCGCATGTCGATGAGGATCTTGCCGAGCTTCTTGTCCAGAATGGTGGCGACCGTCGGATCGGTGGTCATACCGCCCTGGATGGAACCCTGCTGAAGGGCGGAGATGAACGTCTGCCCCGCTCCGACCGCCACGGGCGTGAATTCGCTGGTCTTCACATCGTTGCTCACGGCGAGGTATTTCGTGAGGAAGTCAGTCGAGGAGCCGATGCCCGTCACACCGAGCTTCTTGCCCTTGAAGTCCTTCGCCGACCTTATGTCCCCCGCCGCCTTGTTGGAGACGATCTCGACCTCGCCGGGAGCCTGGGAGAACTGGACGACCGACTCGACCTGCTTGCCCTTCACCTGAAGGTCGAGGGTGTGGTCGTAGAAGCCCACCGTGCCCTGGACGTCGCCGGAGACCAGTGCTGTTTCGGCCTGGACGCCCGCGGGCTCGGTCAGGAGCTGGACCGACACTCCCTCCTCCTTGAAGTAGCCGAGCCGCTCGGTCAGCATCGCGGGCAGGTAGATGACCTTGTCCAGACCCCCGACCATGATCTTGACCTTGTCGTTCTTGTCACCGGAGGCCGAGGTGGAGTCGCCGCCACAGGCCGTCAGGCTGGTCAGGGCGAGCGCGCCGACGGCGGCGACGGCCGAGATCCGGGTGGATGTACGCATCTGATTCACGTCCTTGTGAAGAAACAGTCGGGTGTGCGGATGACTACGGGCGTCAGCGGGCGGTGTCGGCCTCGGCCGGTTTCCAGCGGAAGAGCCGCTTTTCGAGGAAGGTCAGCAGGCCTTCTGCCAGCAGCGCGACGATCGCGAGGATGACCATCGCGGCGTAGACACCGGCGGCGTTGAACGTGCCCTGGGATGCGGCGACCAGCAGCCCCAGTCCCTTGGTGGCACCGATGTACTCACCGACGATGGCGCCGATGAGGGCGAAACCGAAGCTCACATGCAGGCTGGTGAAGATCCACGACGTGGCCGAGGGGATGACCACCTGAAGGGTGACCTGGCGGTTGCCGGCGCCCAGGATGCGGGAGTTGGCGACAAGATTGCGGTCGACCTCCCTGGCCCCCTGGAAGGCGTTGAAGAAGACGGGGAAGAACACGAGGACGACCGCGGAGGCGACCTTCGAGGCCGGGCCGAGGCCGAACCAGATGAGGAAGATCGGAGCGAGCACAATGCGCGGCAGGGCGTTGAGCACCTTGATGTAGGGGCCGAGGACATCGGCGGCGAAGCGGACGCGGCCCAGCGCGATTCCGAGCAGCACACCGGCGATCACACCGATGACCCAGCCGAGCAGTGCTTCGTAGAGCGTGTACCAGATCTGCTCCCACAAAGAGCCCTGGGCGGTGCCGTCGACGACCCAGGTGCGGATCTGGTCCCAGATCTTCGACGGCATGGAGAAGTTGAACGGGTCGATGACCGCCGTACGGGCCAGCCACTCCCACAGCCCGATGACCGCGAAGAGCACCGCGGCCCGGCTCCCGAGCACCAGGTACTTACGATTGCGGGCGGCCCGCGCCCTGGCCCGGGTGCGTTCGGTCTTGGTGACGGCGGCGTTCGCGGTGATGGTTTCAGGCGACATCGAGAGCACCCCTCTCGCGGGTGATGCGGACCTCTTCGCCGAGCGAGGACCAGATCTCCCGGTAGATCTCGATGAACCGGGGCTCCAGACGCACCTGCTCGACCTTGCGGGGGCGGGGCAGATCGATCTCGAAGACCTCCTTGACCGTGGCCGGTCCCGCGGTCATGACCACGACCTTGTCGGCCAGCGCGATGGACTCCTCCAGGTCATGGGTGACGAAGACCACGGAAGCGCCGGTGCCGGCCCACAGCTCCAGCAGTTCGTCCGACATCAGGGCCCTGGTCTGCACATCAAGTGCGGAGAAGGGTTCGTCCATGAGCAGGATCTCGGGGTCGTTGACGAAGGTGGCCGCCAGGGCGACCCGCTTGCGCTGGCCGCCGGACAGCTGGTGGGGATAGCGGTCCTCGAAGGAGGACAGCCCGACACGGGCGAGCCATTCCCGGGCCCTCTCCTTCGCCTCGGGCTTCGGCACGCCGCGGAAGCGAGGGCCTGCCATCACATTGGACAGCACGGTCCGCCAGGGAAAGACCGCGTCCTGCTGGAAGACGAAGCCGACCTTGTCGCCGATGCCGCGCACCGGCTCCCCGCCCACCAGGACCTCCCCCTCGGTGGGTTCCTCAAGACCGCTGACCAGAGTCAGAGTGGTCGACTTGCCGCATCCTGTGGGGCCCACCACGGCAACGAACTCACCGCGCCCGATCGTGAGGTCCAGATCCCGTACGGCGGTGTGGAGCGCCCCCGACGGAGTCCGGAACGCTTTGCTCGCACCCCGCAGCTCGATGGCGGGGCTCGTTTGGCTGTTCATGGAGCGGGACGCTAAGTGCGGCCCGGGGACGTGGGCACCCTTGCGCTCACAACTCCTGCTTCTGCGCATAACCTGCGGTTCTGCTCGTTCTGCTCACGCTGCGGCAACGAATGTGCCACGAGGACTGGTCATCGGCGACGGTGACGTTTACGTTGCGTTCACGCAAGGACGAAACGGAGCATCAGGTTCCTGGCTGGCGGAAGGCAGAGGGCGAGCGCATGCGGATTCACTGGCCCCGCCGTGTCTTCGCCCAGGTGCTTCTCACCCAGGTGACCATCACCACCGGCGCGATCATGCTCGTGACAGGTCTCTTCCTTGCCCCCCTCAGCCACCAGCTCGACAACCAGGCAATGCATCAGGCGCTGTCCATCGCCCAGACCGCCGCCGCCGAACCCGCTCTGGTGCACAACCTGACCAGCACCGGCCCCAGCCCCGCCGGACCGGTGCAGGCCGAGGCGGAGCGGATCCGGCGGGCCACCGGGGCGCTCTACATCGTGGTCATGGACACCCGCGGGGTGCGCTGGTCGCACACCGACACCGCGCAGATCAGCAGACACGTCTCGACCGATCCCAGTACGGCTCTGGGCGGCCGGGAGGTCATGCAGATCGACAACGGAACCCTGGGCCGCTCGGCACGCGCGAAGGTCCCCCTGCGCGACAGGGACGGAACCATCGTGGGTGCCGTCTCGGTCGGGATCGCCTACGACAGCGTCCATGAGCGGCTGCTCGGCGCCATTCCCGGTCTGCTGCTCTATTCCGGAGCGGCGCTCGCAGCCGGCGTGCTGGCCGCCCTGGCCGTCTCGCGGCGGCTGCAGCGCAGCACCCATGGGCTTGCCTTCGCCGACATCTCCGCGCTGCTGGACGAGCGCGAGGCCATGCTGCACAGCATTCGCGAGGCCGTTCTCGCCCTCGACGCCCGGGGCCGGATCCGGTTGCTCAACGACGAGGCGCAGCGTCTGCTGGAGCTGGACCAGGACGCCGTCGGACGGGCTCTGGGCGAGGCGCTGCCGCCGGGCCGTACGACGGAGGTGCTGGCGGGACGGGTCGACGGCGCCAACCTGATCACCGTCTGCAATGGACGCGTGCTGATCGCCAACCGTATGCCCACCGGTGACGGCGGAGCCGTCGTCACCCTGCGCGACCGTACCGAGCTGGAGCTGCTCGGCCGCGAACTGGACTCCACGCACGGCCTGCTGGATGCGCTGCGCGCCCAGGACCACGAGCACGCCAATCGGCTGCACACCCTGCTCGGGCTGCTGGAACTCGGGAGGCACGATGCCGCGGTGGAGTTCGTCGCGGAGGTGGCCAATGGTCACCGGGCGTCGGCGGAGCAGGTCGCGGAACGCGTCAACGATCCGCTGCTGTCTGCGCTGCTGGTGGGCAAGTCGGCCATCGCGGCGGAGCGGGGCGCTTCCCTGCACGTCTCGCCGGCCACCCGACTGCCGGACGTGGTGGTGGATCCGCGCGATCTGGTGACGGTCCTGGGCAACCTCATCGACAACGCCCTGGACGTCGCCTCGCTCATCGAGGTCGAGCTTCTCGCCGAGGGCACCACCGCGGTCCTGCGGGTCAGCGACAACGGTCCCGGGGTACCTCCCGGCATGCGCGAGCAGATCTTCACCGAGGGCTGGTCCACCAAGGAGTCCCCCGCGCATCGCGGACGCGGTCTGGGTCTGGCGCTGGTGCGCCGGCTGGCTGAGCGCTACGGTGGCGCGGCTCGCGTCACGGCCCGGGCCGGCGGTGGCGCGGTCTTCACCGTCGTCCTGCCAGAGGCACTCAGCGTCCGGCCGCTGACCGAAGTGGGAGAGTTGCGATGATCAATGTCCTGGTGGTGGACGACGACTTCCGCGTTGCCGAGATCAACGCCGCATATGTGGCCAGGGTTCCCGGATTCCGTGTCATCTCGCGTGCGCACACCGCCGCGCAGGCACTGGCCTTCCTGGACCGCGAGCATGTCGACCTGGTCCTTCTCGATCACTATCTTCCGGACGAGACGGGACTGACGCTTGTCCGGCGGCTGCGCCAGCTCGGTCACCCGGCCGATGTGATCATGGTGACCGCTGCCCGCGATGTGTCGACCGTCCAGACCGCCATGCGGTACGGCGCCCTGCAGTACCTGGTCAAGCCTTTCAGCGTTTCCGGTCTGCGGTCCAAGCTGGAGAGTTACGCGGCACTGCGCCGCACCCTGGAAGGCGTGGGCAACGGCCGAGGCGAGGCGGCGCAGGAGCAGGTCGACCAGATCTTCGGCGCTCTTCGCACCGCGGATTCCGGCCCCTCGGCGGCCCTGCCCAAGGGCCACTCCGCGCCCACGGCCGACGTCATCCGTCATGTCCTGTCGGCGGCCGACGAACCACTGTCCGCCCATGAGGTCGCCGCCCGGGCCGGCCTGAGCCGCTCCACCGCCCAGCGATACCTCAAGTACCTGGAGGGTGCGGGCCACATCAGCCTCAGCCTCAAGTACGGCGACACCGGCCGGCCCGAACACCGCTACGCATGGGCGAAGGCGAGCTGAGGAGCGTACGGTGCCGTAGGCATCCGCCTGCACTGCCTGCGCACCATTTCATGCACAAGGTCGAAGGGACTGATCCATGAGCCGACTTGGTACGAAGACCCTGCGGACGATCCGCCGCGCCCGCGCCCCGAAGAATTCCGGCTCCGGGCCGCTGCGATGAGCCCGTCCGAAGAGGCGGCCGTGTCGCTTACTCCCGCAGCCGCCGATCTGGTGCGTCGGCTGCGAGAGGCACATGGTCCGTTGATGTTCCACCAGTCGGGCGGCTGTTGTGACGGCAGTGCGCCCATGTGTTATCAGGACGGAGAGTTCCGTACCGGCGGCTCCGACGTGCTCCTGGCCTCGCTCGATGTCGACGGGGTGGCGGAGAATATCCCGTTCTGGATGTCGAGGAGTCAGTTCGAGCTGTGGGCGCACACCCGGCTGATCGTCGATGTGGTGGAGGGGCGGGGCAGCGGATTCTCGTTGGAGGCTCCGGAGGGGGTGCGGTTCCTGATCCGGTCCCGGCTCGTAGGCCCATGAGGCGGAGCCACACAGCGCTGTTTTGCCGTAGCGGCAAGCAGAATCGCCCCGAACTTGGCTGACAACACGGCCCGTTGAATTTCCAACCCACCCATATCAGACCAACGCCCCGCCGACCGGGAAGCTACGGGTTGAAGATCTGCACGTCCTGGGCGAGCGCGGCTCCCGATGGGGATTGCGCCGCGTCCGTTGCGGGGTGTGACACGTACAGCGTGGTGTGGAAGTAGCCGTCGCTCTCCTTGCCGCGCGGATCCTCACCGGCCGCAATGACCGCGGTGACCGCGTACTGCTGCTCCTGCGGGCTGGTGAAGCGCCGCTGGGGGAAAGTGCGCTCGGAGACCTTCTCGGTGGTGAGGCCGTACGTTTTCAGACAGTCGGCAATGGGCTGGTAGGAGTCGGTGCGCAGTACGAACGCAGCGACCCGCACGGGGCCGTGAACGTTCTCCAGGAGGGGCTGGAAGGTGCGTGGCGACAGAAAGCTGGCTCCGCCGGTGATGGTGATCAGGCAGGTGCGCCGTACGGCCTGAAGCAGGGCCGGGCCTGCCGGTGCGGTCTCCAGATTCTCGGCAAACCCGTCGGCCAACAGGCCCACGGCACGAGCGTAGGAGACGGCACGGGGTGCGGCGTCGAGCCCGACGACGCGAACCGCGTCCGAGCGCCGATGAGCCGCGTAGAACGCCCTGTCCCACTCAATCAACTCGGCGGTGGTCAGCGTGGTGGCGTGCGGGGACGTGTAGTGGGCGTACAGGTCGTTCCAGGTCAGGTGATGGTTGAGCAGAGCGGCGTTGATGCCGTAGGAGCAGCAGATGTCCAGCACGGTGGCCGGGCCTGCCGCGTCCTTCGAGGATCCGCATGTGCTGAGCATGTGCCGGATCACACCCTGTGCATGGTGAGGGGTCTGGTACTCCCAAGGCTTCAGCGCACGGAAGTACGCGCGCGGGTCCGGCTGGTTGTAGGTGTCGTCGAACGGGGTCATGCCCCCGGCGGCGGAGACGGCCTCACGTGCGGAGTCGCCGACCGCAAGCGGTTCTGAGTTCTCCGGCTGTACAGGTGGCATCACATGTCCCTTCCCCTCGGTCAGAACTCGTGTTCCTGAACCAGTCAACGCCCGACGCCGCTTGCGGGGAACAGGGCGGACACGAAACCAGCCAGGTACCCTCCGCGAGATCCGCGCCACCGCTGCGGGCAGCAGTTGTTCCTGCCGCCCGCTTCAGCACTCCGATACGCGGGGTGGTGACGCCTGTCGAACCTATTGCAGCGCCGGCAGTATCTCTTCCTGCACGGGCGCGGCAGGCACCCTCGGCGCGCTGATCTCCAGGGTCACAGGCCGGGGGTACGACGGCGGTGGCGCGGCAGACGCCCTCCGTGGTGGGCGCCCGGACCAAGGCCCGGGACGGGCCGGCGGCCGCATTTCATGCGATGTGCGGTGAAGTCAGGGCTTGAGGCTGCTGAAGACATCGGCCGTGGCCGTCAGACCGTTCTGAATGGTCGGCGCCATGCTCGTACCCGCGAGGAAGAACCCGAGCATGGCGCAGACCAGCGCATGCGAGATCTTCAGCCCTCCGTTGCGGAGAAAGATCACCGCAAGGATCAGCAGAAGCAGCACCAGTGAGATCGAAATGGCCATGGCCAACCTCCTCCGCCGCGCCGGAATGCGGCATTCGGCCGCCAGTGTGGCGTAGCGGAGAAGCCGTCCGGCGGACTGGCATGTCCGCCATATGGGTGTTGACTGACTGTCACGCTCAGAACGGTGCGTCCGCTTCCGGTCAGCCGCCGAGGCGAGCGGCCCCGGTCCTGGCGTCCCTGTCATGGGTGCGCAGGAAGTGTTCGAGCCCTGCCAGGTCGTCGGTGTTGAGGTGGTCGACCCTGGCGGCCAGCAGCTCGGTCCATACGGCATCGCGCTCCGGTCCCGCGACGTCGGGCGTGGCCCAGAAACGGACACGTTGGCCGCTTCGGTGGGCCGTGGCGACGAGCGAGCGCAGTTTGTCCCGTTCGGCCACGGGGAAGGGGCCCGCGCCCAGCCAGCTGAAGTTGCCGCTCCAACTGCTGCTGATGAGCGGGATGAACGAGGCGGTGGCCGCGGTCCCGAGGTCGTCCGGCCGGCCGTCGTAGAAGGCGTACCGCGTGCGCTGCGCCTCCATCGGGAAGCGGGCGGCGCGGTCGCCGGAGATGACGGGTGTGATCGCACCGGGCCGCACCCGGCCGTGGTGGTACGCCGTCAGCATCTGACGGAATCGCCTCAGCTGCCGGTCGAGTTCGAGGTAGGCGGCGGCCCCGTCGGTCTTGATGTCGATCAGTAGCTGGACGGGTTCGCGGTAGCCGGGGTGGACCGTACCGTGGTTGGCCCTGACTCTGGCCAGCAGCGGGTCGAGGTAGAGCGAAGCAAGGGTTCGGTTGGGGTCGAGGTCGGTGGCCTCGTGGGCGACCAGCAGTTCCCCGTCCACGAGGAATATGTCTGCCTCGACGCTGGTGAAGCCGTGGGCGAGGGCGTCGTGGAGGGGGTGCGTGTGCAGGTAGTCGTTGTGCGCGTGGGCCCGGCGCAGCGGGCGCGGACGGTGGCGGCCTGCGGCCGAGGGCGCGGCGGACGCCTCGGACGCGACGGCCGTCTGCAGGGACAGCGCTGTGCCTGCGGCGACGGTGGCGAGCGCGGTGGTGACGACGCTTCGGCGGGTCGGGAACGCCATGGACTCTCCCGGGAGCAAGAGCGGATCGGACGGTCGGACGCGATCGAGTAGAGGCATGGGCTCATCCGGTCGGGCTCGTGGACTCCCGCGTCGCGACGCGCCCGGAGATACCCTGCCAGCCGACTGTGCGGTCGCACCAGCGTTCCAGCAGCACGCGGTCGTGGCCGACGGCCAGCAGCCCGGCCCCGGACTCGCGTCGGTAGGCCTCGACCACCGCGACCAGCGCAGCGGTCGTCGACGCGTCGAGCATCGCGGTCATCTCGTCGCAGATCAGCCAGCGCGGCCGCAGGACCAGCGCCCTGGCCAGACAGGCACGCTGCAATTGGCCGTCGCTCACCTCATGGGGACACCGGTTCAGCAGTTCGGCCGTAAGACCGACGGCCGGTGCCAGCTCGGCCACCCGGTCCGTCACCTCCGAGCGCCGGCCGGTCGCCCGCAGCGGCTGGGCGATGAGTTCGCGCAGGCTGAGCCGGGGGTCGGCCGAGAGCCGGGGCTGCTGGAAGACGACGCCGACTGCGGTGCGCTGCGCCCGCGGGGCGCGGTGCCGCCAGCCGCGCACGGGCTCGCCGTCGAGTGCGACCGTGCCCGCGTCCGGGCGGTGGAGCAGGGCGGCGACCTTGGCCAGGGTGGATTTGCCGCAGCCGCTCGGGCCGAGCAGTCCAACGGACTCCCCCGGCGCGATCGTCAGGGATGCATCGCGAACGACGGGGTCGTGGGGGTCGTATCCGGCGGTGATACGGGTGAGTTCAAGCATGGGCGGACTCCTCCGCGCCTGCCCGCACACCGTGGTGGCAGGCGAGATGGCCGTCGAACGGGGGTGGTACGGAGCACCGGTCGTCGGCGCGGCTGCAGCGGGCCGCGAACGCGCACCCGTCGGGGAGGGCTCCGAGCTCCGGTGGCATTCCGGGGATGGGGGCGAAGGCACGCTCGGGCAGGGCGTCGAGAAGGCCGCGCGCGTAGGGATGGTGTGGTCCCGGTTCTCCGAAGAACCGGTCGGCGTCGGCGAGTTCGACGATGCGACCCGCGTACATCACGGCAACCCGGTCGGCGATCCGCTCGGCCGCGGCCAGATCATGGGTGATGATCAACAGAGCCCTGCCCCCGTCGGTGTGGCGGCGCAGTTCGTCGACGGTTCGCTCGACCAGGTCGCGGTCGAGTCCGGTGGTCGGTTCGTCTGCCAGGAGCAGGGGTGCGTCGCCGATCAGGGCGAGCGCGGTCGCGGCGCGCTGGGCGAGACCGCCGGAGAGTTCGTGCGGATACCGGTCCAGGTGACCGGCCGGGAACGCTGCGCGCTCGGCGGCCTGCACCGCCGCGGCGCGCAGTGCGGGCCTTCGGATGCCGGTCAGTTCACGGAGGGTCTCCTCCAGTTGGGCGCGCACCGTTCGAACCGGGGTGAGGTGGGCTGCGGGGCTCTGCGGCACGAGTCCGATGCGTCGGCCTCGAACGGTGCGGGCGAGAGTCCGTTCATCGGCGGTGAGGAGATCGGTGCCGTCACCGAGCACCGCCGAACCCTCGGTCTGCGCATTGCCGGGGAGCAGCCCCAGCAGCGCTGAGGCGAGTACGGATTTGCCGCAGCCGCTCTCGCCGACCAGGGCCAGGCACTCCCCCGCCGCAAGGTCGAAGTGTGCGTCGCTGACGGCCGCGATGTGCCGCCCGCCGCGCATCCGGAAGCGGACGGAGAGCCCACGGACGGAGAGGACCGGGGTCTGCGGGTCCGGGGCCTGGAGGTCCGGGCTCTGTGGGTCCGGGGTGGTCTTCACAGCATCAGCTCCGATCGGCGGCGCGGGTTGATCCGTTCCCGCCAGACACCGGCGAGGCCCGCCAGAGCGAGGGTCGGGATGATCAGGAACAGGCCGGGGAAGAGCGTCGGCCACCAGTCCCCGGCGAGCAGCGAACCGCGCGCCGTCTGCACGAGGTTGCCGAGGCTCGCCTGGTGGGTGGGGAGCCCGAGCCCCAGGAAGGAGAGCGCGGACTCGTGCCACATGGCGTGCGGCACCATGAGCACCGCGGCGAGGCCCGCCTGCGGAAGCACTGCGGGCACCAGATGCCGGACGATGACCCGCCCGCGCGAGGCCCCTCCGGAGATCGCCGCATCGATGAACGCGCGCGAGCGCAGCGACAGCACTTCGGAGCGGACGATCCGGGCCGTCGAGAGCCAGTGGGTGAGGGCGACGGACACGATCACCGGGCCCACGCCGGGCCGGAACATGGCGACGATGAAGATGCCGAGCAGCAGGTGCGGTACGGACGAGAAGGTGTCCACCAGCCGCATGACGATCCGGTCGGTCCAACCTCCGAACGCGGCGGCGAGCGCACCGACGGCGGTCCCGATGACGGTGGCGGTGAGCCCGGCGACGATGCCGACGAGCAGCGAGACGCGGAGCCCGTAGACGCAGCGCAGCAGCAGGTCGCGGCCGACGTCGTCGGTGCCGAACGGGTGCTGCCAGGAAGGTGGTTGGAGTTTGGCCGCGAGGTCGACGGCCTGCTGGTCGAGCTGGACCAGCGGCGGTACGAGGAGTACCGCGAGCAGCACCGCGGCGACAATCCCGACGGAGCTGACCACGCGGATGCGGCGGCTGGTGCGGCGGGCGGGTCCGAGGACGAATTCAGCCATCGAAGCCCACTCGCGGGTCGGCGATCGCGTACAGCAGATCGGAGAGGAGGTTGCCGAGGACGACCGCTGCGGTGGCGAGCACCGTGAGTGCCGCGAGCAGCGGGAAGTCGACGGAAGTGGCGGCCTGCACGGTGGCGGCGGCGATGCCGGGCCAGCTGAAGACCGTTTCGACGAGCAGGGCGCCGGTGATGAGTTCGGGGACGCGGGAGCCGATGAGGGTGAGCATCGGCAGCATCCCGGAGCGCAGTGCGTGGCCGAGCAGCACGGTGCGTTCGCGCAGTCCGCGGTAGCGGGCGCCGCGCACCGGGTCCTCGCCCAGCGCGTCGGCGACGCCCTGGCGTACGTAGAGGAAGAACCACGGCAGCTGGGAGATCCCGAGCACAGCGGCCGGGAGCACCAGATGGGTGGCGACCTGGCCGAAGGTGACCGTGTCGCTGGCCGCGTCGGTGAGACCGCCGGCCGGGAGCACATCGAGCTTCAAGGCGAAGAACCAGATGGCGAGCAGTCCGAGCCAGAAGGCCGGGGCGGCTTCGAGCGTGTACGCGGCGGAGCCGGCTCCCCGGTCGAGCAGGCCGCCGGGCCTGCGTGCGGCCAGCACGCCGAGGCCCGTACCCAGGACGACAGCGACGACGAAGGCGCTCGCGGCGAGCAGCACGGACCAGCCCAGGCGTTCGCCGATGACATCGGCGACCGGCTGGCGCATCACGCTGGAGTCGCCGAGGTCGCCGCTCAGCGCGGAGGTCAGCCAGTTCCACCAGCGGGTCACGAGGGGCTGGTCGACGCCGAGGTTGGCCCGCAGCTGGTCGAGGTTCTCCTGCGAGGCGGTGAGACCGGCGGTGCCCGCGTACGCCTTGACCGGATCGAAGGGGGAGGCGGCGGCGACGGCGAACACGCCGAACGTCACGGCGGCCAGGACGGGGACGGCGAGCAGCGCCCGCCGGCCCGCCATCCTGCCCATCGCCCCCCAGGGAAGGCGGTGGCTCACTTCTTCGGCGTCCAGTTCTCGACGTTCCACCACGGGCCGGATGCCAGGCCGTGGTCGTGCGGTTCCACCTGGGTGGTGAGCGCGCCGAAACGGTCCTTCACGACGTAGAGATGGTCGATGTGGGTGAGGAAGGTGTAGCCGGGGTCCTTCACCAGTTCGCGCTGGACGGTGTCGTAGGCGGCCTTGCGTTCGGGCTTGTCGCCGCTCCTGCGGCCCGCTTCGAGTGCCTGGTCGACGGCCTTGTTGTCGTACCACGCCATGTTGTTGAAGCCGTCGCCCGCGAGCGAGGACTTCAGCAGGGTGTACTGGTCGAAGTCGGGGTCGGCGGGCGATCCGCCGCCCGCGAGGACCGCTTCCTGCTTCATCCGGGGCTCGATGACCTCCCACGTCCCGGCCTCGGTGGTGATGTCGACGCCGGCCTTCTTGGCGTCGGAGGCGTAGGCGAGTGCGTGGTCCTGGCGGAGCTTGTCGCCGGTGAGGTACCAGAGCGGGAACGCGGCGCGTACGCCGTCCTTGGCCCGGATGCCGTCCTTGCCCGGCTTCCACCCGGCGTCGTCGAGGATCTTCTTCGCGGCGGCCAGGTCGTGGGTGCGTTCGGTGCCCTTGGTGAACCACTCGCTGTCGGTGGGGACGGGTCCGTAGGCTGCCCTGCCCTCGCCGTTGAGTACGGAGTCGACCATGGCCTGCCGGTCGACGGCGACGTCGAGGGCGCGCCGGATCGCGGTGTCGCCCGCGACCTTGTTGTGGGTGGGCAGAGTCACGGTGCGGTAGTCGTACGTCGTGGCGGCGTACGTCCGCGTGCCGCTGTCGCGGGCGAATCCCTTGGCCAGGTTGGGCGGCAGGATCGCGCCGTCGAGCTCGCCGGAGCGCAGCCGGGTGGCACGTACATCGTCGTCCTTGATGATCGCCATGGTGAACTTCTTCACCTTCGGCGCGCCGCCCCAGTAGTCGGGATTGGCCTTGAAGCTCAGCTTCTCGCCCTTGGACCACTTGGTGAGGAGGTACGGTCCGGTGCCGATGGGGTGGGTCGTGAAGGCGCCGGTGTTGACGTCCTGCTTGCCCGCGACGTGTTCGGGGGCGATGGGCAGGACGGTGCGCTGGGCGAAGGGCGCGTAGGGGTACTTGAGCGTGAAGACCACGGTGTCGTCGCCGGTCGCTGCGACGCTCTTCACCGCGTCGAGTTCGGTCCGGGACGCGTTGTTGGTCTTTTCGTCCAGGATGGTGCGATAGGTGAAGACGACGTCCTTGGCGCCGAACGGCTTCCCGTCGCTGAACTTCACGCCCCGGCGGAGCTTGTACGTGTACGTGAGTTGGTCGCCGCTCACCTCGGGAAGGGCGGTGGCGAGCGCGGGCCGCAGCTTCATGTTCCCGTCGAGGGCGAGCAGCCCGTCGAAGATCTTGGAGTTGCCGTCCTTGCCGTAGCCCAGGAGCGGGCTGAGGCTGTCGGGCTCGTAGGCGATTGCGACCACTGCCGAGTCCCCAGCACCCGAACCGGAGTTACTGCCGTCCGAGCCACCTGGTTGTGAGCAGGCTGCCGCGGTCAACGACAGCACGGTCGCCAGTGTCGCGGCGACCGCTCCCCGTATCGATCGGGCCGTCATACTCAGCACATCCCTTATTGAAGATCGACTGTTATTGCGAATCAGTCGCAATTAAACAACAGGTAAAGGGATGCTCGGTACCCCGCCGGGCGGGGAAACGGTGGAGCGGAGGTGCGTGGACACGCGCCTCCGCTCCCAAGTCCCACTGAACCGCGGGCTGTTCCCGATCTTCGATTACGGCGCGGGCAGTTCCATGAGTTCGGCGATGGTCTCGCGATGGTGTCCTGCCGTGCCGTACGCGATCGAGTCGGCCTTGGCGCGCTTGAGATACAGGTGCGCCGGGTGCTCCCACGTCATGCCGATGCCGCCGTGCAGCTGAATGCACTCCTCCGCCGCATGCACCGCGACTTTCGAGCAGTACGCCTGTGCGACGGCCACCGCCAACGGCGTGTCGGGGCTGTTGGTCGCGAGGGCATCCGCGGCATTCCGCGCGGCGGCACGGGCCGAAACGACCTCCAGCCAGAGCTGTGCCATGCGGTGCTTGAGGGCCTGGAACGAACCGACCGGCCGATTGAACTGGTGCCGCTCGCGGGTGTGGCGGACCGTCTCGGTCAGGCACCACTCGGCGAGTCCGAGCTGTTCGGAGGCGAGCAGTCCGGCGCCCGCCAGCAGCCCTCGGCGCACGGCGGAGACTGCGGACGCGCCGTCGGCCAGGCGGGTTCCCGCGGCTCCGGTGAGGGTGACGCCGGCGACCGGGCGGGTCAGATCGAGCGGGACGAGCGGCTCGACGACGACACCTTCGGAGCCGGTCTCCACCGCGTACAGACCGTCGGTCGTGGGCATCAGCAGCACATCGGCCGCGGTCGCGTCGGCGACGCCGGTCACCGCTCCCGCCAGCGTGCCGGCCACGACGCCGGCCGGCTGCGCGGCGCCGGGCTCCGAGGCGGAGAACGGCACGGCAAGGACCGCGACCTTGCGGCCGGTGGCGAGGTCGCCGAGGAGTTCGGCGACCGGCCCGTCCTGCGTCCTCAGCGCGAGGAGCGTCTCGGTGGCGACGACCGCACTGGTCAGATACGGCGCGGGAGCCACGCTGCGACCCAGCTCCTCCAGCACCACCGCGGCCTCGCGGTGTCCGGCGCCCTGCCCGCCCAGCTTCTCCGGCACCAGCAGCCCGGCGGTGCCGATGTCGGTGGCGAGGGCCTTCCAGAGCTGCGGGTCGTACGGAGTGTCGGACTCGACCCGGGCGAGCACCGTCGGCGCGTCGCACCGGTCGGTGAGCAGCGAACGCACGGCCGCCCGCAGATCGTCCTCGGCCTCCGAGTACAGCAGATCGGGTGCCTGGGTCTCTTCGGTCGGTGCGGTCATCGGGCCAGGTCCTTCCAGGCGACGTCCTTGTCGTTGCGCGGCTCGACGGGCAGGCCGAGGACGCGCTCGGCAACGATGTTGAGCAGCACCTCGCTGGTGCCGCCCTCGATGGAATTGCCCTTGGAGCGGAGATAGCGGTAGCCGGCGTCACGTCCGGTGAAGTCGACGAGCTCCGGGCGGCGCATGGTCCAGTCGCTGTACAGCAGACCCTCCTCGCCGAGGAGTTCGACTTCCAGGCCGCTGATCTCCTGGTTGAGCCGGGCGAAGGCGAGCTTCATGCCGGAGCCCTCGGGACCGGGCTGTCCGGCGACGAGCTGCTGGCGCAGCCGGGTGCCGGTGAGCCTGGCGACCTCGGCCTCGACCCAGAGGGTCAACAGGCGCTGGTGGAGGTCATGGGTGCGCAGTTCGGGACGTTCACGCCAGGTGCGGGCGGCCGGGCCGATCATGCCGCCCTCACGCGGGATACGTGCCCCGCCGATGGAGACCCGCTCGTTCATCAGGGTGGTCTGGGCGACCTTCCAGCCTTCGCCGACCGGGCCGAGGCGCCTGCTGTCCGGGATCCGTACGGCGGTCAGGAAGACCTCGTTGAACTCGGCCTCGCCGGTGATCTGGCGCAGCGGCCGCACCTCGACGCCGGGGTCGGTCATGTCGCAGATGAAGTAGCTGATACCGCGGTGCTTGGGCTGGTCCGGGTCGGTGCGGGCGATAAGGATCGCCCAGCGGGCCAGATGGGCGCTGGACGTCCAGACCTTCTGTCCGTCGACCACCCAGTCCTCGCCGTCGCGGACGGCGCGGGTGCCGAGGGCGGCGAGGTCGGAGCCGGCGCCCGGTTCGCTGAAGAGCTGACACCAGACCTCCTCGCCGACCCACAACGGCCGCAGGAAGCGCTGCTTCTGCTCGTCCGTGCCGTAGCCGAGGATGGTGGGGGCGGCCATGCCGAGGCCGATGCCGATCCGGCGCGGATCGTTGTCGGGGGCGCCCGCGGCGTCGAGTTCGGCGTCCACGACGGGCTGCAGGGAGCGCGGCGCGTCGAGTCCGCCGAGTCCGGCCGGGTAGTGCACCCAGGCGAGTCCGGCGTCGAAGCGGGCCTTGAGGAAGTCGGTGCGGTCGGTGGTGGCCGGGGGGTGCGCGGCGAGCAGGTCCTGGGTGCGGCGGCGGAGTCCGGCCGCGTCAGGGGTTGTCATCGGGCGGCTCCTGTCGGGAGGACGACGATCCGGCCGGTGCTGGTGCCGTCGGCGACCCGCTGGACGGCGGCCGCGGCCCCGTCCATCTCTACCCGCTCACTGATCAGCGGCTTGATGACGCCCTGCGCCGCGAGTCGGGTGAGTTCGTCGTGGCAGGCTCGGACAGCGGCCGGGTCCTTGGTGTTGTACAGACCCCAGTGGAGTCCGAGGATCGAGTAGTTCTTGACCAGGGCGTGGTTCAGCGCCGGGGTGGGGACGACGCCGCTCGCGAAGCCCACGACGACGACCCGTCCCTCGAAGGCGATGCACTTCACGGACTTGGCGTACGCTTCGCCGCCGACCGGGTCGTACACCACGTCGGCGCCGCGTCCGCCGGTGGCTTCCTTGACCGCGGCGACGATGTCCTCGCTGCGCCGGTCGATGACCAGGTCGCAGCCGAGCTCACTGGCGGTCTTCGACTTCTCGGGGCCTCCGACAACGCCGATGACGGTGGCTCCGGCCGCCTTGCCGAGCTGGACGGCCGCGCTGCCGACACCGCCGGCCGCCGCATGGACCAGGAGGGTCTCGCCCGCCTGAAGGTGCGCCCTGCGGTGCAGGCCGAACCAGCCGGTCTGGTAGCCGATGTGCAGGGCGGCGGCCTCGGTGTCGTCCAGGGCTTCCGGGGCGGGCAGGAGGGACGCCTCGTCCGCGACGACGTACTCGGCGAATCCGCCGTTCGGCAGGGAGGGGGTGGCGAGCACGCGGCGCCCGTCCGGTGTCTCGCCGCAGATCTCCACGCCGGGTGTGAACGGCAGCGGCGGCCGCACCTGGTACTGACCGCGGCAGAGCAGCGCGTCGGGGAAGTTGATGTCCGCCGCGAGCACCTTGAGGAGCGCCTGCCCGTCGCCGGGCGCGGGCCGGTCGGTCTCTTCGAGCCGCATCACCTCGCTCGGCTCGCCGTTCCGGTGCACTCGCCATGCCTGCATGAGGGGCCTCCACAACACTGTCGGCATTACCACTGCTCCGGCGCATACTAAGCGGTCGCTTGCCCCTCTGGGAACAACCTGCCGGTGCCGGTTTCGGCCGGAGGCGGACATGGATACACCCGGTCCGGCCCGAAAGACTTCGGGCCGGACCGGGCGCGGGACGGGTCGGCCAGGGTTGGTGAACGGCGCGACCCCGGCCGTGATCTGCCGGGCAGCCCTCAGCCCTGGCCGACCACCACCACTTCGGCGATCTGCGGCGCCGCCGACCCGGCGCGCCAGACCAGGCGTACCGCCTCGGCTGTACGGCCCGCGGCGGGCACCTCGGTGTACGGGCCGACGAGCGCGCCGACGGTCTGCCACGTTCCGTCGGTGCCCCTCAGCTGGATGTCGGCACGGCCCGCGGACCCGGCCGACTGCAGGACGGTGACGGATCGCACGGGACGTGCGGCGACGAGCTCGACCTCCAGCGACTCCCCGGCCTCCGGAGCGCGAGCCGCCCGGTAGACGGTGCCCGGGTCTCCGTCGGACGCCGCCTGCAGCGAGGATCCGGTCGCGGCAGGCGGCCCGCCGGTCACCGCTCCGTCCTCGGTCGCGACGCTGAACTCCCGTACGACGAGCCAGTTGTCCTGGCCCGCGGTCGCCCGTGCCCGCACATAGCGGGCCTTCGTGCCGGCGGGCACCGTCGCGGTGACGTCCGGCTTTCCGGAGAAGGCGGTGAGCTGCTGCCACCTCTGCCCGTCGGCCGAGTACTCGAGCACCCCTTCGTGGAGGTAGTCGTCGATGCTGCCTGGCTTGGCCATGGCGAGGGCGATGTCGCCGATGTCCCGCGCCCGGCCCAGGTCCACGGTGATCTGGTCACCTGCGGCGGGCGCACCGTCGCTCCAGAAGTACGTGGAGTCGTCGCCGTCCAGCATCCGCGCGAGCGCGTTGCTCTGGTACGTGCCCAGGCTGGTCGATGCCGAGGGCCGCCCGCTCACTCCGAGGATCCGGTCGTGCTCCGCGTTCGCCGCGTCGATGAACCGGTCCAGCACCCCGTCGCCGACGACGACCGGCACCTTGCGGCCGTCGAGGCCGGTGTACGCGAAGGACTTCGCCTCGGTGACCTGTACGGGCAGCTGCTGTCGGAGCTCCCAGGCCTACGCACCCTTTCCGGCTCGGGCCGCCTCGACCATGCGCAGGGCGGTGCGGGCGGCGGTGGCCCAGGACTCGGTCGCATCCAGCCAGGGGCCGGAGTCGGCGATGAAGCCGCGGTCCGGGAGGCTGCCGCGCAACCGGCCGGGTGCGGAGCCGAGCGCGACGAGCGCCGAGGTGAGCCCGGCGGCGTCACCGGACTTCCAGTAACCGGCGATCTCCGCCGCCAGTTCGGGGGCCTGGTCCTTGTTGAGAGCCGAGCTGTAGTTGACGTCGGCGAAGGCCCGCAGCGCCTTTTCGGTGCGGGGGTCGCCGCCCGCGTACTCCTTCAGTCCCTCGCCCCATGAGGTGCGGGGGTCGTACGCGGCGTCGTTCCAGGCATAGTCGGAAACGGTGTGGAGGGCGATCTTCGAGGCGTACGGCTGGATCATCGGGTTGGCGGTGATCCCGGCCAGCTTGCCGGGCAGCCCCTTCTCCCGTCCGTTGAACGGGCCGAGCAACAGCCGGTTGGTCGTGTAGTCGTTGACCGGGTAGTTGTCCCACGTCAGGATCGGGTGGTTGAAGACCGTGCGGGCGGCCTCGGCCTGTGCGACGGTCATGGTCGGCGCGACGACGCCGACACCGGTCCATTCGACGAGTACATCGGGGTCGAGCTGCTCAGACAGCGCCTTCTTGTACGGCGACGCGGAGACGTCGTAGTACTCGGTGGGGACCATCTGGAGCGGCTGGGCGCCGGGGTGGGTGGAGATGAACTCCTTGTTGACCCGGTTGAGCAGATAGGCCTGCGCCGCGCCTGCCGCAGCGCCGCCGGTCCCCCACTTCGCCTTGTCCTCGGCGCAGTTCCAGTCGGTGTAGCTGATGTCGTCGAGGGGCACGGCGAAGGTCCGTACGCCGATGTCCCAGATCGTCTGGAACTTGTCGACGAGCGCCTTGGCGTCGGCGTCCGAGCTGTAACAGACGGAGAGGCCGGGTGAGAGTGCGTACGTGAACTCCACATGCCGCTGGACGGCTCGGTCGGTGAGCTCCTTGATCTGGGCCAACCGGTCGGCGGGGTAGGCATCGCGCCACTTCGCGCGGAGATACGGGTCGTCCTTCGGCGAGTACACATAGATGTTCATCTTGTGCTCGCCGTAGTAGTCGAGCTGGTCGAGCCGGGCCTGGTGCGACCACGGGGTGCCGTAGAAGCCCTCGATGACGCCGCGCAGCGCGGTGCCGGGCCAGTCGCGTACGGCGAGTCCCGCGACCTCGGCACCCGGATGTTTCGCCTGCGGCAGGACCTGACGCAGGGTCTGCGCGGCGTAGTACGTGCCGTTGGCGTCCTTGCCGGCGAGGACGATGCGACCGGAGCCGATGCCGAGGACATAGCCGTCGGCGGGCAGCGCGGACGGGCCGTCGAGGTGCTGGGCGGCAAGCGCGGCAGAGTCACCGACATGGACGGTGAGCCCGCTCCTGGCGGGTCTGTCGCTGCGTACGACACGCAGGGCACCGGCCCGGCGCAGAGCGGTCTCCACCACCTTGAGGGATGGCTCGTCGGAGGTTGCGCCCGCCACCAGGGTGACGGTCGGGCTGATGGTGATCCGGTCGGGTCGGTTCTTCACGGACTGCGGGGTCGGCGTGATGGCGGCTGTCCGCTGACCCACCGCGGCCTTCGCCGGGGTGGCGGCCCGGGCGCTGTCGGCCGCCTGGGCGGGCGGCACGGCGGTCAGCAGACCGCCGGCGAGCAGGGTCGCCGCCGTGCCGAGTGCGGTGAGACGGGGTGGGCGAGGCGTCACAGGTCCTCCATTGATCACTCAAGTCACCGGAGTCGCACAACACAACACCACCGAATTCAACATCATGTCGCTGACATGTCAATGGTCTGGACAACATCAACACGCCAAATACCCCCTGGGGTATTAATGTTAGTCTGAACAACAGATACCCGCCGGGGTGACCCGAACGGAAGGAGTCGTGCCGTGTTTTTCGTCGACACCATGGAGACAGCGGGCCTCGGAAACCGCAGTTATCTGGCGGGCGGGCAGCGGGCCGCCCTGGTCGTGGATCCGCCGCGCGACATCGACCGGGTCATCACCGCGGCCGCCCGGCGCGGTGTGCGGATCGCCCTGGTGGTGGAGACGCATCTGCACAACGACTATGTGACCGGCGGTTTGGAGCTGGCGCGCGTCACCGGGGCGCGGTACCTGGTACCCGCCGACGCGGAGGTCTCCTTCAGCCGGGTTCCGGTGGCCGACGGTGACACCGCACCGGTCGACGACGGCCTCACCCTGCGAGCGCTCGCCACTCCCGGGCACACCCCGCACCACACGTCCTATGTGCTGGAGGAGGACGGTCGCGCCGTCGCCGCCTTCACCGGCGGCTCACTGCTGATCGGCACTGTGGGCCGGCCCGATCTGGTAGAGCCGCGGCTCACCGCCGAACTGGCCCGCGCCCAGCACGCCTCCGCGCACCGGCTCGCCGACAAGCTCGAAGACGCCGTTCCCGTTCTGCCGACGCATGGCTTCGGCAGCTTCTGTTCCTCCTCGCAGGCCGAGGGAACAGCGACGACCATCGGCGACGAGCGGAAGCGGAACGACGCGCTGGTCAAGGACGTGGACACCTTTGTCGCCGAATTGCTCGCCGGTCTGGACGACGTACCCGCCTACTACGCGCACATGGGACCGGCCAATGCGGCGGGCCCCGATCCGCTCGATCTGACCCCGCCCGAAGCGGCCGATGCCGAGGAGATCTCCCGGCGGCTGGCCGCGGGCGAGTGGGTGGTGGATCTGCGCAGCCGGGTGGCGTTCGCCGAGGGGCATGTCGCGGGGTCGTTCAACTTCGAGGGCGAGGGACAGCTCGCGACGTATCTGGCCTGGCTGATCCCGTGGGGGAAGCCGGTCACCCTACTGGCGAGCGAGGCCGCCGATGTCGCGCATGCGCAGCGGGAGCTGTGCCGCGTCGGCATGGGCCGGCCGGTGGCCGCGGCCACCGGCGATCCCGTGGACTGGGTACGCGAGCCAGCAGGGCTGCGGTCGTTCCGCAGGTCCGACTTCGCGGGTCTGGCGGCTGCCCGGGCGCGCGGCGAGGACCCGGTGGTTCTCGATGTGCGCAGAGACGTCGAGCACGGCGGCGGTGCCATCGCAGGGGCGGTGCACATTCCCGTCCACGAGTTGCCCCGGCGGCTGGACGAGGTGCCGCCGGGCGTCGTGTGGGTGCACTGTGGGGGCGGGATGCGGGCGGCGATCGCTGCGTCACTGCTGGATGCGGCAGGACGCGAGGTGGTGGCCGTCGACGACGGTTTCGGTGCGGCGGTACAGGCCGGTCTGAGCCTGACCGTCCCCACTTCCGCGGCCTGATCACCCGACGTCCGCACCCCGCACCCCGCACCCCGCACCCCGCACCCCGCACCCGAGGAATGTTGCCCATGTCTTCCCTGATGTCCTTCTTCCGTCGCGGCCCCGGCCGCGTCAGCCCGGCCGAGGCCGCCCGGTGGACCGCCGACGGTGCGGCGGTTCTGCTGGACGTACGTGAATCGTCCGAGTGGTACGCCGGGCACGCGCCGGGGGCGATCCATCTGCCGCTGTCCCGGCTCGCCGAAGGCGCATCGCTGCCGGACTCGGCGGCGGGCCGTCCGGTGGTGGTGATCTGTCGCTCCGGCAACCGGTCCCGGCAAGCGGCCCGGATACTCGCCGACCGCGGATCGCAGGCCGTCGACGTCGTGGGCGGCATGACCGCCTGGGCCTCCGAGGGCCTGCCAGTGCACGACCGGCACGGGGCGGCCGGCACCGTCGCATGACCACGCTGATCCTGGCACTGGCCGCCGGGGCGGTGGTGGGTCTGGCGCTCGGCGGACTGGGCGGCGGCGGAAGCGTTCTCGCCGTCCCCGCACTGATCTATCTGCTCGACTTCACCCCGGCCGCAGCCACTACCGCCGGCCTGCTCATCGTCATCATCACGTCCCTCACCGGGCTGGTCACCCACGCCAGGAAGGGCAGGGTCCGCTGGCGTACGGGAGGCCTCTTTGCCGCAGCCGGAATCGTTCCGGCTGCGGTCGCCGGGGCGCTGTCCGTGCGGATTCCGTCCGGGGTGCTGACCGCGGCGTTCGCCGTACTCGCGGTGGTCGCCGCGGTACGGATGCTCCGCCCCCGGACCGAGCCCGCCCCACAGGACCCCGTGCCCGCCGTGCCCGCCGGGCGGGCCGCGCGGGCGGGCGCAGGGCTCGGTGCCGTGACCGGGTTTCTCGGCGTGGGCGGCGGGTTTCTCGCGGTGCCCGCCCTGGTCACCGTGCTGGCCGTCCCGATGACCGCGGCGGTCGGTACCAGCCTGCTGGTCATCACGGTGAACTCCACGGCCGCCCTGGTCACCCGCCTCGCCACACCCACCGCGCTGGACTGGGCGGTGATCGCCCCGTTCACGGCGACGGCGGTGCTCGGGGCCTGGGACGGGCAGCGCCTGGCCGCGAAGGTGTCCACGGCCGCGTTGCAACGGATCTTCGGTGCGGTACTGCTGGTCGTGGCCGTGTTCATGCTCGTCGACGCCGTGGTGTGAGCCACGGCGTCACCCCCCTGCCACCAGCCCCTGACCTCCGACTCCGGGCTCAGGCCGGCGAGAAAGAGGGTTCCTCCGGTCGCGCCCGCGTCCGGTCACGGTCCGCGGGCTCGCTGCCGCCGTCGGCCACGTAGTGCTGCAGGCCCGTCGCGGTGATCGCGAAACCGGCCCGGTCGAGCGCCCGGGAAACGGCCGCCATCTGTGTGACGAGTCCTCGCAGTCCCGGCCTTCCTCGATCATCCTGATGATCCCGGCGAGCCGGCCTTGTGCGCGGCGAAGACGATTGAGGACCGACTTCACTTCGTCGGCCGCCACGTCGAGTTCCACGACACCCCCTCCTGATACCCCAAGGGGTATTCTGACCTGAATGGGGAAGGAGAGACCGAGTCCCTCCTCAGCCCCGGTGAACGAAAGGAAACACTGCTCGTGACCAGCCCCGCCTCCCTCTCCCCCGCCCAGGCCGCGGCCCGTCTCGCGGAGTTCACCGTCATCGATGTACGGGCCCCCGGCGAATACGCCTCCGGGCACGTTCCCGGTGCGCTGAACATCCCGCTGGACCGCCTCCACGAGGCCGTGCCCGCTCTGAAGTCCGCCGCGGCCCGCGGATCGCTTCTCGTCGTGTGTGCCTCCGGCGTCCGCTCCACCCGGGCCTGCGACATTCTCGCAGCGGCCGACATCGACGCCGTGACCCTGTCCGGCGGCACCTCGGCCTGGGAGGGAGAGGGCCGCGATCTCGACCGTCCCGCCGAGGCCCGGGCAACGTGGCCGATGGAGCGTCAGGTCCGGCTCGCCGCCGGTTCGCTCGTGGTGGCCGGCCTGCTCGCCGGGGTGCGCTACCCGGCCGCGCGCTGGATCTCCGCCGGCATCGGCTCCGGACTCGTCTTCTCCGCCGTGACCAACACGTGCGGCATGGCGGCGGCCCTGGCGAAGCTGCCGTACAACCGGGCCCCGCACTCGGCCGCGAACCTGGACGCGACGCTGGACGCCCTCCAGAACTGACGCGCCCCGTAACGGGGAGAGCCGGTCACGCACACCGCGCGACCGGCTCCTCCCGTTGCAGGAACGGATCAGACGTCGTCCCGGACCAGGGCGAGCAGCCGGTCCAGTACGCGCGGTCCGCCCGCGCGCAGGCCGTCGTGCTCGAACTCGTTGGTCACCCAGGTACGCAGCCCGCGGATCGACTCCGCCGTGCGCAGCGCATGCCCGGTGTCGACATACATGTCGTCGTGGTAGACGGCAGCGGCGACCCGTACCTCGTTGGCGGCCAGACGCTCGGTGTCGTACAGCGGCGCCCAGTCGGTGCGGGAGGCCAGCAGCTCGGCGGTCTCGCGCAGCGGGCGCAGCGCCGGGTCCACATCGAAGTGCCAGGGGTGGATGCTCTCTCCGGTGAAGAGCACCGGGCCGTCGCCCTTGAGCGCCGTGGCCGCGTCGAACTGGGGGAATTCGGCACGGACCCGCTCGGCGGCCCAGCCGGTGGGCTGCTCGCCCTGGCCGTAGATCGCCTCGTGCATCAGCGCGTACAGCGGATGCCCGGCGAACGAGTTGGCCGTGCGCATGGCCTCCTGGAAGGTGTCGGAGAGTTCGGTGCCGAGTGGCGTGCGGACGAAGGCGTTCTCCAGCAGGTAGTGCAGCTGGTGGCTGCCGTTGCCGCTGCCCAGCATGATGCCGAGGGACTGGAACCCCTCGGGCGTCAGACGGTGTCCGGCGCTTTCCGGGCGGTGTTCGGCGAGGTGGGCGGTGATCTCCCGGGCGCGCTCGACGTCCTGCGGGTAGCGGGCGTAGTGGGCGGTGACCTTACGCTCGATCCGCGGGTAAGCGGCCCGGTAGACGTCGTCGGCGTGTGCGTCGAGCGAGGGCAGTCCACCGGTGATGAGGACGGCCTTGAGCCCCTCGGGGGCGGCCGACAGGTAGCGGACGGCGCAGAAGCCGCCGAAGGACTGGCCGAGTACCGTCCACGGTTCACCGTCGGTCAGCTGCGGGCGGATCAGCTCGCAGTCGCGCACGATGTTGTCGGAGCGGAAGTGGGCGAGGTAGTCGGCCTGCTCGCGCGGGCCGCCGCGCAGCGGCAGGGTCTGCCGGTTGGCCGGGGTGGAGAGGCCGGTGCCGCGCTGGTCGAGGAGCAGCACCCGGAACTCCTGCACGGCCCGCCCCAGCCATGCCTCCGTGCCGATGAAGCGCCGGGCTCCGAAGCCGGGGCCGCCCTCCAGATAGACCAGCCATGGCAGCTCTTCGCCGGCTTTGCCGCTCGCCACGGCCTGCCTGCCGAAGACCTCGATCTGCTCGCCGCCCGGATCTGTGTGGTCGAGCGGGACCGTGAAATAGCGGTCGGTGAAGACGATGCCGGGGTGCCGGTAGCTGCTCACAAGGTGCTCCTGAATCAGATGTTCCACGGACAGTTCAGCACATGGCCGTGACACGGACAGTCGCGGCCCGTGTGCGGCGCCCCCGGGAGCCTCCTACCGTGCAGGCATGATCCGGTTCGAGCAGGTCAGCAAGGTCTATCCGGACGGTACGAGCGCGGTCGCCGGCCTTTCCTTCGAGGTCGCCGAAGGGGAACTCGTCACCCTGGTCGGACCGTCCGGCTGCGGCAAGACCACCACGATGATGATGGTGAACCGGCTGATCGAGCCGTCGTCGGGCCGGATCCTGGTCAACGGCGAGGACGTCTCCGGCGTCGATCCGGTGAAGCTGCGCCGCCGGATCGGCTATGTCATCCAGCAGGTCGGTCTCTTCCCCCACCGCACGATCCTCGACAACACCGCGACGGTCCCCGCGCTGGTCGGCTGGAAGCGGGCGAGGGCCCGGGAGCGAGCGGCCGAGCTGCTGGATCTGGTGGGCCTCGATCCGAAGACTTACGGCTCCCGCTACCCCGCCCAGCTCTCCGGGGGCCAGCGTCAACGGGTCGGCGTGGCAAGGGCGTTGGCCGCCGACCCGCCGGTGCTGCTGATGGACGAGCCGTTCGGCGCGGTCGACCCGGTGGTGCGGGAGCGGCTGCAGAACGAATTCCTGAGCCTGCAGTCGACAGTCAGGAAGACGGTCCTGATGGTCACCCACGACATCGAGGAGGCAGTCCGGATGGGCGACCGTATCGCGGTTTACGGGGCAGGGCACATCGAGCAGTTCGACAGCCCGGGGGCCGTGCTCGGGTCTCCCGCGACCTCGTATGTGGCGCAGTTCGTAGGCGCCGACCGGGGCCTGAAGCGCCTTTCGGTCACCACGATCGAGCCGGACGATCTGGATGAGCCACCGGTCGCCCGGCTGAACGAGCCGGTCAGGGTCGGCCGCGGCACGGCTGAGCAGTGCGAGTGCCCGCTGGGCGGTGGTGCTGAACGATGAGGGCGACCTGCACGGCTGGGTGTCGGCGGATGCGCTGCGGATCGCCGGGGAAAGCGGCACGGTCGGCGAGCTGGCCCGCCGGATGGACGCCTGGGTCCCGGTCGGTGCGCCGCTGAAGCAGGCGTTCAGCGAGATGCTGCAGCATGACGCCGGGTGGGTCGCGGTGCTGGACGGGGCACGGTTCCTCGGCGTGCTGACTCCGGCCAGGCTCCACGAGGCGCTGCGCCGCTCGGTGGACGCGGACGCACAGGGAGTGGGCCGGGACGAGGTGCAGTTCGACTCGGTGGCGGACGCGTAGGGCGCGTTGCGCGGCCCCTGCCGGTCAGGACTCGCCCTACCGCCCGCGCCGGTAGCTGCTGCCGTCCTTGGGGCGGACCATCAGACCGGCGACGACCAGGTAGCGACGGAGCGCCGAGCAGTCCTCGTGCACCGTGAGCAGTGCCTCGTTGACCTCACGTTCGGTGTAGGTCCGGTCCCGCTCGAAGAGCGTCTCGGTGAGGTGGACCAGCAGCTGCTCGCGGCGGGCCGTCTTGCGAGGGATCGTCGTCAGACGGCCGTGCGAGAAGAGCGCCGCGACCTGGTGCGAACCGCTTGAATCATCGTCAGACATGAGAGGGATCGTGGCAGGCGTCCGGCCTGCGGGCAACGCGTTTTCGGTCGATCCTGAGCTGCGAGGGCCGCAGCAGCGCCTTGACGTACCGGTGGTCGGGGAAGCCGGCGGTCGTGGTGGCGCCGACGGCGAGAACCGTACCGGCGGCTGCGGCTCCGCACAGGAAGGGGCGGCGGCCCGTCCGCGGCTGGTTCTCGGGGTGGATCTGCGGCTGGTGCCCCTCCCGGCACTACCCGCGCGCGATGAGCTTCCTGGACTCCAGGTAGCTGCGTGCCACGTGCTCGGGCAGCCGTCGCCAGCTGTCGGCCTGCTCGTTGAGCCGGGCCAGATCGGCGGTCGTCAGTACGGTGTTGAGCTTGCCCAGCGCCTTGTGTACGCGCGCGCCGCCCGCCCGGGACCGGTTGACGACGGGGACGAGATAGTCCGCGTTCTGCAGATGCTTGTCGTCGGCGAGCAGGACGAGGCCGAAGTTGGCGAGGGTGGCGTCGGTGGTGGTGGTCAGGACCATCTGGTCCTGACCGTTCTGGACGGCCTGTTTGGCCTGGGTGGTGCCGACGCCTTTGGGGTCCACGGCCGTGATACGGATGCCGTACGTCTTCTTGAGCCCGGGTGCGCAGTAGGGGCGCTGTACGCATTCGTCGCCGGCGGCCAGACGTACGGGCAGCCCGGATCTGCCCAGGTCGCCAAGTGTCTTCAGGTGGTGCTTCGCCGCGTACGGGGCGGCGACCGCGAAGGCGTTCTGGTCGACGGCCCGCCCGGGATCGAGGACGGTGAGGCCACGGGGTGCGGCGAGGGTGCGCAGGGCCTTCATCGTGGCGGCGAGGTCGGGCGAACCGACCGGGGTTGCGTCGGCGCCGTTCTTCTTGGCGTTCAGCCAGTCGGCGAAGGTGGCGGCGTACTCCGGTACGACGTCGATCCGGCCGCTCTCCAGCGCCGGTTCGTAGATCTCCCGGTTGGTGACGGAGATGATCTTCGTGGAGTAGCCGGCGCGGCCCAGCAGCAGTGCGTACATCTGGGCGAGCAGATCGCTCTCGGTGAAACCCGCCGAGCCGATGGTGAGGTGTTTGCTGTCGCCCGGGGGTGCGGTCACCTCGCCCTGGTTCTCCAGGGAGGGGCCCATGGTGCAGCCGGTAGCAGGAGCACCAGGAGCACGGGGAGGGCCCTGCGCGGCCTCATCCGGATTCCCCGCCACGGCACCGGCCGGGGGCGAGCCGCTGCGCCGCTTCGAAGAGCCCTTCGACGATCAGGGCAAAGGCGGCGACGAGGGTGGCCCCGGCAACCACCTGCGCGGTGGAGGCGAGGTTGAAGCCCGCGGTGATGATGCGGCCGAGTCCCCCGCCGCCCGCCAGCGCCGCGAGGGTGGCGGTCGCGACGAGCTGAACGGCGGCGATCCGCACGCCGGTGAGGATCAGCGGCAGGGCGAGCGGCACCTCGACACCCAGCATCAGCTGTCTGCCCGTCATGCCCATTCCCGTGGCCGCCCGTACGACATCACGGTCGACCTCTCGCATGCCGACGTAGGCGTTGGTGAGCAGCGGCGGTACGGCGAAGAGGACGAGGGCGATGATGGTCGGCCACTCGCCGTGCCCGCCGATCGGAGTGAGGAGCAGCAGCACCAGCACGGCGAAGGTGGGGACGGCCCGGCCGACGTTGGAGATGTTGACGGCGAGCGCGCCGCCCTTGCCGAGATGACCGAGGACCAGGCCGATGGGCAGCGCGATCAGACAGCTGATCAGCAGGCACACGACGGTGAGGAACAGGTGCTGGCCGAGACGGTTCCAGATGCCGCCGTCGCCGGACCAGTGCGCCGAAGTCGTGAGCCAGGACCAGGCGTCGGCAAGGGCGTTCACGACTGCCTCCGGGTCCACGGGGTCAGGAATCGTTGCGCGAGCAGAAGCAACACGTCGGCGGCGACGGCGATGACGACGCAGAGGACGGAGGCGGTGAGCACCTGGGCCTTGAAGTACGTGTTCATCCCGGAATAGATGAGGTTGCCGAGTCCGCCGTAGCCGACGATCGCGCCGACGGTGACCAGGGAGACCGCGGAGACGGTCGCGATACGCAGTCCGGCCATGGCGGCCGGCAGGGCGAGGGGAAGTTCCACGGCGACGAGCAGCCGCACGGGGCCGTACCCCATGCCGCGTGCGGCCTGCCTGGTCTCCTCGGGCACGGCGCGCAGTCCGGCGAGGATGTTCCGTACGAGGAGGGTGAGCGAGTAAAGGACGAGTCCGGCGACGACGAGCGAGGCGGAGAGTCCGTACACGGGCAGCAGCAGCGAGAACATGGCGAGCGACGGCACGGTGTAGAGGATGGTCGTCACGCCGAGGACCGGGCCCGCCGCCCAGCGCCGGCGGCGCGCCGCGAGGGCGAGCGGAACAGCGAGGACGAGGCCGAGGAGTACGGAGACCGCGGTGAGCTGGAGGTGCTGGACGACGGCGTCCCAGAGAATCTCGCGACGGCTGCTCAGGTAGGCACCGCAGAGCCACTCGTTGCGTGCGAGGCAGTCGTCGGGGGGCGCGGTCACCGGTCCATTGGAGCGCGGCAAGTCGGGCGCACGCGCGTTCTGATCGGCTGTCCGGGGGCGGTCGAGTGGGTTCGTATACGCATGGGGAGGGCGGTCGGCGCGGCGGCACCTCCGGGATTCGCGGCCCTCCGTTCTATGCGGGCGTTGTTGTCGGTGCCCCGGGCCGTTCGACCTTCTTCACCGTGATGTCGTCCGGACCGAGCTGCCGCCCGTCGGCCGAGTGGACCTCCAGCGCTCCGTCGGCAGCGCCGCGGGGGCCCTCGCCTCGACGACCGTCTACACCATGGCCGGATGGGGCGCGGTGTGCATCCTCGGAACCGCGATCAGCGCACTCGCGCTCCTCGTGTGGGCAGCGACCCGCAACGGCAACCCTGCGACGGAAACCACGGGAGCACCCACCGCATCCGCCGGATGACCGCGGGCCGCGCTCGCGGCACCGGCGGGACGGGCGGCACGAGGCGCCGCGTATGGGGGGGGTACCCGCCGCGTCTACCGCCCGGTTCGGCCGTACAGAGGCCGCGTCCGGGGAGGCGTGGCGGGTGTCCGGCCCGCGCCTCCCCGGACGGTCGTCAGTGCTGCTCGGCTGCCGGTTCCAGGACGAAGACCGGGATCTGCCGGTCGGTCTTGAGCTGGTAGTCGGCGTAGTCGGGGAACGCCTCGACCGCGCGCTGCCACCACACCGCCTTCTCGTCGCCGGTGACCTCACGGGCGTTCATGTCCTGTCGGACCGGGCCGTCCTGCAGTTCCACCCTGGGGTCGGCCACGATGTTGTGGTACCAGACGGGGTGCTTGGGAGCACCGCCCTGCGAGCCGACCACGGCGTACGCGCCGTTGTGCTCGACCCGCATGAGCGGGGTCTTGCGGATCTTGCTGCTCTTGGCCCCGCGGGTGGTCAGGATGATGACCGGCAGACCCCGCATGGTGGTGCCCTCCGTCCCGCCGGAGCTCTCGAACAGCTCGACCTGATCGCGGACCCACTGCGCGGGGCTCGGCTCGTACTCACCCTTGAGAGGCATGGCATCTGTCCCATCGTCGACATTCGGTTACGCAGACACGCGGACATGCGGGCATCGGTGCGTCCCGCTGCTTTGAGAACTCTTGCATCATTCCGCCCGCCCGGCGCCGGGCGGGCGGATCCGCGTGTCATGGCGGCAGTGGGGCCGGCGTCAGGGGCGCGGCGGGTTCAGCCGCAGTTGCAGCATCGCTTCGAATCTTGCCTCGGGGTCGTCGAGATCGATGCCTGCCACCACGGCCAGCCGCTTGAGGCGGTAGCGGAAGGTGTTGGGGTGGATGTGTACGGCGGCGGCGGCGGTGGTCACGTCGCCGAAGGTGCTCAGCCAGGCGTCCAGGGTGTCCGTGAGGGCGGTGTTGTGCTGGGCGTCGTAGGCGCGCAGCCGGATGACCGGGCCGTCGGGAAGATCGTCCTCGGCGGCGATCCGGTCCGTCAGCTCCTCCAGCAGCGAGGCGGCGTAGACGTCCGACAGCCGTGCGGCACGCCGCTGCGAGCGGCCGGAGCCGAGGACGCGCAGCGCCCGGTCCGCGTCGGCACGGGAGCGCCGCAGCTCGACCGGGCGGGCGGCGAGCCGGCCGATGCCCATGACGGCGGGGACACGGTTGCTGATGCGGCCGAGGAACCTCTCGGCCACCCGTAGCGCGTGCTCGTCCGAACTCGTGGGCAGCACCGCGTAGGTGACGCCCCCGAGTGAGGCCGCGGCTGTACGGGGATGGATCGCGGCCAGGTGCAGGGCGAGGGCCTCCGCGATGCGGTGGCCCGCGGCCACCCGGTCGGGCGCCGATGGCTCGCCCGTCACCGCGAGTGCCAGTACGCAGGCGGGCTGCGCGGACAGGCCCAGCCGTACGGCGGCCTGCGGTGCGTGCGTGCCGCCCTCCAGGACCGTGGCGAGCAGATCCGCACGCAGCCGGCGTTCGACGTCCTCGCCCGTGCGGTGGCGCAGCAGATGCAGGGCGGCCACCTTCGCCGCCTCCTGCAGGGCCTGCGTACGGTCCTCGCTCAGCGGTCCGTCGACCACGCCCCAGATCGATCCGAGGATCTCGCCGCCCGCGCGGACGGCGATCGCGACCCGGGGCTTGTCGGAGATACCGGCCACATAGACGGGATCCTCTTTGCGGTAGAGGGCCTGGAAGGCGCCGAGTTGCTCCAGGGCGCGCAGCTTCTCGGCAGGCACCTGGCGGTCGAGGATGGTCGCGATCCTGTCGTCGTCGCCCTCGTCCTGCCTGCTGGAGAAGGCAAGCACCCGCCCGCCGCGGTCCTCCACGGTGACCGGGCCGTCCAGCAGCCCGGCCGTCGCGTTGGCCAGCGCGAAGAGGTCACCGGCGAGCGGCTCCGCGCCGTCGGCCTCATCGGGGCCGCCCACCGTCCCCAGTTCGTCGACGGCGAGCAGCGACCGCAGCAGCACGACCACCTGGGCCCAGGGCGCTCCGGGGGTGAGGCCGAGCACGGTCAGGCCGGTGCGCGCGGCCGCCTCCGACACCGGCCCGTCCACCGGGACCGGGGACCGCACCACCACGGCCGCCGCGCCGAGCCCGGCGGCCCGGTCGACCAGGGCGGCGACCGGCTCGGCGCCGTACACCCCGACGCCGAGCACCACCGCACCCGGCAGCCTGGCCGGTTCGTCCAGCGGGTCCTGGATCAGCACTCCGCTGACGGCGCGGGCCGGGTCCGCCTCCCCGGCCACCACCTCGATCAACGTCGATCCCAGATCGTTGAGGATCCGGCCGAGCACGGCTCGTGGCTGCTCCGTCATCGTCACACGGTAGTTGATCGGAGTCCGTCCACGGCGAGTCGTGCCACCTGTCCGATCACCCGGTCCGCCCGGACGCCGAGCGGATCCGGGCCTCGGTGGCGCCGGCTCGCACGGTGGTCATCGGCTGATCCATTCTGTCGACTCGGTCACTTCGGCCAACTGCTCCGGGATCGGGGAGAGTCCGAGCCCCGGTGCGCGGGGCACGTCGAGATGGCCGTCCTTCAGCACGAACGGTTCGGTGATGTCGGTCCGGTAGTACCGGTCGGAGGCGGAGGTGTCGCCGGGCAGGGTGAAGCCGGGCAGAGCGGCCAGGGCGACGTTCGCGGCCCGGCCGAGGCCGGTCTCCAGCATCCCTCCGCACCAGACCGGGACGCTGTGCGCGGCGCACACGTCATGGATCCGCCGGGCCTCCAGATAGCCGCCGACCCGCCCCGGCTTGATGTTGACGACCGAGCAGGCGCCCATCGCGATCGCGTCGGCCGCCGAGCGGGCGGAGACGATGGACTCGTCCAGACAGATCGGGGTGCGTACCCGCCCGGCCAGTGTCGCGTGGCCCCGGACGTCCTCCTCGTCCAGGGGCTGTTCGATCAACAGCAGCCCGTACGGGTCGAGCCGGGCCAGCTGCGGAGCGTCGGCGAGGGTGTAGGCGGTATTGGCGTCCACCTGGAGCAGCACGCCGTCGCCGAAGCGTTCCCGGACCGCGCGCACGGGTTCCACGTCCCAGCCCGGCTCGATCTTCAGCTTGATCCGCAGATAGCCCTCGGCCAGATAGCCGTCGACGGTGTCGAGGAGTGCCGGGATCGAGTCCATGATGCCGACCGACACCCCGGCCGGCACGCGTTGGGCCGTTGCTCCCAGCCACTGCCCCATCGACAGTTCATGGGCGCGCAGCCAGGCGTCCAGCACCGCGGTCTCCAGTGCGGCCTTGGCCATCCGGTGCCCCTTGAACGCGGCCAGTGCCGGGGCGACCGCCCAGGGGTCGAGCGTCGGCAGGGCGGCGAGTGCAGGCACGAGATGGCTGCGCAGCACGTCCGCCGCGGCTGTCGTGTACTCCGAGGAGTACAGCGGACCGGCCATGGCGACGCATTCGCCGTAACCCTCATGGTGCTCGGTCTCGATCCTGACCAGCAGGATCTCCCGGGTGGTCATCGTGGCGAAGGAGGTTCGGAAGGGGGCGACCAGCGGCATCGCGATCCGGCGCAGTTCCACACCGACGAGCTTCATGCCTGCCTCTCCTGACGTTTGTCGATCACGTACCAGCCGTCCCGGGTGAATCCGGTGACGGTGTGCCCCTCGGCCATCAGGCCGCCGAGCACCTCACGCAGCGCGTACCGCCATGCGCGGGCCAGGGACGGATCGGTGCGGCGCAGCATCTCGATCTCCGTGGGGATCCGGACCAGGACGGTGTCGCCGTCCCGGCGCCCGACGGCGGGAGCGCCGTCGGGCTTGGCGTCCAGGCCCACCACGGCGTGCGCACCCGCGCTGTCGACCGTGACGGTAGGAGGTGTATCCGCAGCGGATCTGACGGCGTGTTCACCGGTCAGCTCCCAGCTGACCATCAGCCGGTCCGTCTCGGTCCCGGCATTGACCTCGTCCTGCATCGCGCCGTAGAAGTCGGCCAGGTACTCGCTCGGCGCCGCCCCCAGTTTGGCCAGGTTGAAGTAGGCGTTGCGGCTGATCAACGGGTCGAAGGTCCAGGTGACCGTGGTAATGCCACGGGCCAGGGCCCAGGCCCGCTGGTGCTGTTTGACGGCGAAGCCGACACTGCGGCCCCGGACGCTGTCGTCCACCCCGGCAATGTACGAGTGGAGTCCGGCGGTCGCCAGGAAGCCCAGGCAGAAGCCGACCATCCGGCCGTCCTGGTGGACACCGACGACATAACTGCCGCAGTGGGCGAGGACCCGCAACAGCTCCGGGGTGATCAGCGGGTTGCCCGGATCGGGCCGCCAGACCCGGTCCAGGACCCGGCAGGCTTCCAGCATCTCGTCCAGCTCGTGCAGCTCCGAGACGGCCACGCCCGCACGGTGCGCGGCCAGTTCAGCGGCGGCCGCCGCGGCAGCCGCCTGCGTACCGTTCACGCTCTCGCCCCGTCCACTGCGCCCAGCGGCTCGCGTACGAGCGAGGCCACCAGGGAGGCCACCAGCGCCGCGCGTCGGGGCAGTTCGGCGACGATCACATGCTCGTCGTCCGCGTGCGCCCCGCCGCCCACGGCCCCGAGGCCGTCGAGCGTGGGCGTGCCCGCTCCGGCAGTGAGGTTTCCGTCGGAGGCGCCACCGACCGCCACGCCGCGCAGTGGGCCGAAGCCCAGCTCCGCGTAGCAGCTTCGGGCGAGCTCGAACAGCTCCGCCGACGCGCTCGCCTGCAACGGCGGCCGGTCCGGGCCGCCGGAGAGCTTGAGCGAAGCGCCGGCGAGCACCGGTGCGAGACCGTGCGCGGCACGGTCCACCCGGTCCTGTTCGGCGGCTGTCTCCACCCGTACGTCGACCAGCAGCCGGGCCGCATCGGGCACCGTGTTGCGGGTGGTGCCGGAAGAGGCCACGGTCGGCGTCACCGTGGTGCCGGCCGCCGGATCGGCGAGTGCGGACAACGCGAGGATCTGGTGGGCCAATTCGGTGGTCGTGTTGACGCCGCGCTGGGGTTCGAGCCCGGCGTGCGCCGCGCGACCGGCGATGCCCAGTTCGTAGCCGGAGACGCCCTTGCGCGCGGTTTTCAGCGCGCCGCCCTCGCTCGCCTCCAGGACGAGTACGGCCCGGGTGCGGCGGGCTTCGGCCTCGATCAGGGGGCGGGAGGTCGGGGAGCCGATCTCCTCGTCACCGGTGAGCAGGACCGTTACCCCGTCCAAATCGTCGAGTACCGACAGCGCGTGGAACAGCTGCACCACGCCGGCCTTCATGTCGAAGCATCCGGGTCCGGTCAGCCGGCCACCGGCCACCTCGAAGGGGTGACCGGCCAAGGAGCCCACCGGCCACACCGTGTCGAAGTGGCCGAGCAGCAGCACCCGGTCGCCGGAGCCGAAGCGCCAGCGCAGTGCGGGCCTTCCCGTGCCGTCGAGCCACTCGGGCGCCGCGCCGGTCAGCCGGGTGCCGAGCCCGGCGACGACGCGGGCGCATTCGGTGACGGCGGCCAGGTCCTCGCTGGGCGACTCGATGCGGACCAGCTCCTCGATGTCGGCCAGCAGTCCCGGCAGCCCCGCCTCCAGCGCGGTGGCGATCGCGGTCACGTCAGCCCGCCTTGGGGGTGGCGCGGGCACTGTGGTGGAGGCGGGGCGTGCCGACGGCGGCCTCGGCAATCAGTTTGCCGAGACCGGAGTGACGGGCGGTCAGCTCGGCGAGGCGGGCGGTCCAGCGGGCGGACAGGTCGGTGGTGTTGCTGGTCTCGGTCATGTTCAACTCCATTTCTGATTCGATCGGCGGTCGGTGCCGGCCATGGTCGCCTCCGAGGGAGCGGCACGCCGCCGCCGAGTGAGGGAACAATAGGTGGCGACACACCCGCCCCGAGTAGTCGCGGCGCACAAAAAACTGCCTCGCCTACGGTGCGCCGCGACGAAGACGAACACGAGGGTGCGAGGGCGTGCACACAGCCGCGCCGACTGGTCAGGAGAGTCCGCGGCGATCTACTGCCGGATCTCCCACGCCAGCGACGACGACCAGACCGGAGTGGACCGACAGGAAGGAATCTGCCGCGAGCCGGCCGAGCGGCTCGGTCTCACAGTCGCCGAGCACCAGGTCTTTGTGGACAACAACCGTTCGGCATGGCAGCGCAAGCGGAAGCGCCCCAGTTGTCCGTGTGCTGGACATCCGTCCGGTCGTTCCGGACCGTACCTATCGGTGTGATCTCGAAGCTCGGCATGGCTGGAGGCTGTCCCCGCCACGCCCATACCAGCGTCGAGGCCATCGGCACCGCCTCCTTCGGGGGCACAGGATAAAGGGCCGGCTCGGGAGGGTTTTCTCCGAGGCCGGCCCTTTGTCGTGGGTCACGCCCGCAGGCCGGGCGCGAGCGTGTACGAGCAGCTCGGCGCAGCTTCAGTAGGTTCTGCGGCGCAGGCTTCGCACGAAGAGCGGCACCGACAACAGGAGCAGGGCTCCTTCGACGGCCAGGCTGACCAGCCCGAGCGGTTCAGTCCAATTGCCGATGTCGTCGCTGTAGTCGGGGAGTCCCGTCCCCCTGGAGAGGATGTAGCCCAGCAGGGGGCCGACGGCGACCCCGGCTGCCAGCAGCCATCCCAGTCGGACGAGGCCGATGAGGAGCAGCACGGCGGCGACCACGGCAGCGATCTCCAGGACGTGGTAGGCGACGCCGACATAGTAGGGGTCTCTCGTCGTCGTGATGCCGCCTTGGTCCACGACATGGATGGCGGCCACCACGAGACACAGCAGAACTCCCGCCCACCTGGCCACCCAGGTGGCCTCCGGCGCCATCGCGGTGCGGTGTGACATGCGCAGACACCTTCTCCCTCCTTCGGCAGGGCGTGTCAGCAGGGCGTGTCCGCCGTGCCGCGATCCCATCCGGCCGGGTCGGCTCCCGAAGAGGCGGCGCGCCGCACCTGTGTCAGGTCCCAGCCTCAGCGGACGACTGCTCGCCGTCGCGTCCCACGGTGCAGACGAATGACACGGAAGAGGCGGCGACGCGGACGGCGCGCCTCCACCCGCGGCCCAGGCGTCGCCGGCGTTCAGACTTCGCGGGCCTGGCGGGCAATGCACCGTAGTCGCGCAAGGGCTCCGGCCCCGACGCCAACCGCTGAGCTGCCGGTGCCCGAGCCGGCTGTGACTCGGCCTGGCCACCACCGCTTGCTCCGGTCGACGGCACACGCCAATAGCGTGGCTGAGGCCGGTGGGGGTACAGCGAGGCGCTACATGTCGGCAGTATGCCGCCACGACATCGTGTGCCTTCGCTATTGCCGGTCATGGCACCAGCCTCCATGGACCCGTCCGTTCCGCAGACCGCAGAGGCAGCCGCGGTGTATTCCGGGGACGGCGCGGAAAACAGTGGGTACTGGCCGCGCGGCGGGCCCGGGGTGCGGCTTCGCCACAGCAACGCAATCCCTCGATCAGGTGTCAGGCCACCCGGCGAGTGAATCGAACGCAACATCACGCCCTCCTCATCAGCACCCCCAAGCCCCACCAGCATAAGTCGAACTTTTGTCCGACGATTCGTCCGTCATGCCCCGTGACGAGTCCGCTCGCAGCCCGTTCTCCGATCACACGTCCGGTCCGGTCGACTTCAAGGAGGAACCGTGAGTCCCCGCCCCACCCGTGCCACCCTTCACCTCGCGTTCGAGAATCGCTGTTCGGACCCACCGCCTTCAAGGCGCCGCATCGGCGCGGCGCCCGACCCGCGCCCTCCCGCGGTCCCGCTCACCGCCGTGTCGATGCAGGAACAGGAAGCGGGGGCAGCATGAAGGTCTTCGGACGGGTACGCATGGCCGAGCCGGCCGTCTCCGCAAGCGAGAAGGAACTCTTCGGCGGGCCCCTGCGCTACGACACGGGCTGGTCGGAGCATGAACTCTCCACGCTGGACCTGACCATGCTGGAGGCGATGCGCGTATTACCCAGGCTGGTCGGCGCCACCCTGCGGCGAGCCTGGCAAGCCGATCGTCCGGCTCTGGTGACGCTCGCGGCGAGTGAGATCGGACAAGGTGTCGCTGCGGCATTCGGACTGCTCGCGGTCAATGCCGTGATGCATGCCCTGCTCGGTACGAAGGCCCCGGTGGACCGGCTGCACGAAGCGCTGCCCGCGATTGTCGCTGCCGGGGCGATCGCGGTGATCAGCGCGTGCCTGGCGTGCTGGTCCACCTCTCGGGCGGGTCGGCTGGAGCCTCTGGTGGAGCGGCTGGCCACCACGGAGTACCTGGCCGCCGCCGCGGCAGTGGAGCTGGAGGCGATCGAGGATCCGGAGTTCCGCCGGCTCATCGATGTCGCGCAGTACGGTGCCGCCTCCGCCCGGCGCATGATCGGCGCCTGTGTCGCCGCCCTGAACGGCACCATCTCCCTCCTCGCCACCGGCAGCGTCCTCACCGTTCTGCACCCGGCGCTGCTGCCGATGCTGGTGCTGATCGCCGCGCCCCGCGGCTGGGGCGCGATGCGGGTGGCGCAGGAACGGTACGTGTCGGTGATGACCTGGATCGAGCACGTACGGGCGAGCCGTCTGATCGGCGCACTTCTCACGTCCCGCAGTGCGGCTCAGGAGGTGCGCATCCACGCGGTGGGCCGGTTCCTGCTGGAGCGGTACAAGGACATGGCCGAAAGCGCCGAGACGGAACAGAAGCGGCTCGCCACGGGCAAGGGACTCACCGAACTGGTGGCCGCAGGCATGTCCGGGGCCGCCATGGTCGGGACGTACGCCGTCCTGGGCTGGCTGATCGTGTCCGGACACATGGAACTCGCCGTCGCGGGAACGGCCGTCGTCGCGGTCCGCTCAGGCTCGGCGAACCTCGGTGGCCTGGTCATGAACATCAACCGGCTCCACGAGGAGAGTCTCTACGTCCAGGACCATGACCGGTTCCTCGGCGAGGCGGCCCGCCGCGCCATCCCCACCGGCGGTCAGGATGTTCCTGATCAAGTCGGCGCAGTCGTACTGGAGAAGGTGACGTACCGCTACCCGGACCGCGGCGAGCCCGCCCTCGACGGGGTGTCCCTGTCGCTCCCCATGGGGTCGGTGACGGCAGTCGTCGGCGAGAACGGTTCGGGCAAGAGCACACTGATGAAGGTCGTCGCCGGGTTGCTGCTGCCCCAGAGCGGTTCCGTGTGCTGGGGCGGTGCGGACGAGGCCGATCTCGACCGGGCCCAGCTCTTCGAGCGGGTGTCGCTGCTGACGCAGGATTTCGAACGGTGGCCGGTGACCGCCGCGATGAACATCCGTATCGGACGCCCCCACCAGGCCGCCACCGACGAGGAACTGGAACGTTCGGTCGAGTACGCCGGAGCGTCGCCGGTCGTCGCGAAGCTCCCCCACGGTCTGACGACGCTGCTGGCCCGGATGTTCCGCGGCGCTTCGGAGATCTCGGGTGGCGAGTGGCAGAAGATCGGCCTGGCCCGCACGCACTGGCGCACGAAGACCTGCGCGGCCGACAGCGTACTGATCGTCGACGAGCCGACCTCGGCGCTGGACCCCGAAGCGGAGATCGCCGCGTTCGACCGGATCCGGCAGCTCGCCGGCCCCCATCGGGCGGTCGTGCTGGTGACCCACCGCATGTCCGGCGTCCGCCACGCCGATACCATCTACGTGCTGAACAGGGGTCGCCTGGCCGAGCACGGCACCCACGACGAACTGATCGCGGCCGGTGGCCGCTACGCCTCCATGTTCCGCACCCAGGCCGCCCAGTACGCGGCCCCCACGGATGCCGTCCTCCCGCATCAGAGCACGCCGACGGCCCGCAACCAATCGTGAGTCGACACACCTGCGCTGCTCAACGCCCCTCGCCCGGTGGGGAGACGGGAACCGGAATCGACATATCCACCACACCGGACAGCTGTTGACCGACGGTCCGTGACTTTACCCATCCCGGATGCACCTCCTGGCGGAGGTGCATCCCCCTACGGACCCTCGCTGGTGATCAATACTTCAGGAAGGTGCGGATGGCATATGTCAAGATCTGGCCATGAGTACTTCTTCGCAGTCACCGGCCGACAGGCTTCAGACGGACCGGCCGCATTCGGCACGCGTGTGGAACTACCTCCTGGGCGGCAAGGACAATTACACCGTCGACCACCAAATGGGCGACATGATCCTCAAAACGTTCCCGGACTTCGCCGCCATCGCCCGCCTTCAACGGGCCTTCCTCGCCCGCGCGGTGCACTACCTGACCGCGGAGGCGGGCATACGTCAGTTCCTCGACATAGGCACGGGCCTGCCGACGGCCGACAACACGCACGAGGTGGCCCAGCGGGTGGCGCCGGAGTCCCGGATCGTGTACGTCGACAACGACCCGCTCGTTCTGACCCATGCCCGCGCCCTGCTCACCAGCACTCCCGAGGGCGCGTGCGCATACATCGACGCCGACGTCAAGGACGCCGACGCGATCCTCGCCGAGGCCGCAAAGACCCTGGACTTCAGTCGGCCGGTCGGGCTGACCATGCTGGGGATCATGGGGCAGCTCCCCGATGAGGACGACCCGTGGGCGCTGGTCGACCGGCTGGTGGCCGCGCTGCCCGCGGGAAGCTATCTGGCCCTCAGCGACGGCACGAACACGAGTGACTCGCTGAACCAGGCCGTCGCCTCGTACAACGCGAACTCGGCCAGCACGTACCATCTGCGCAGCCCGGAGCGGATCGCCGACTTCTTCCACGGTCTGGAGTTGGTGGAACCGGGTGTCGTCAAGACGTCGCCCTGGCGCCCCGATCCCGACCAGAGCCCGGCGGACACCCTGCAGGGCCATGCGGTGAGCGGCGTCGCGCTCAAGGTCTGAGGCACCGGGGCACTCCAGCGCCGAGGCCGCGCGGTCTGCGACCTCGGCTCCGGAGGGCCAGGGGGCGGAACGGGCGCCGGAGGACGCCGACGCCGCCCGAAGACACAACGGTCCTCCGCTCAAGCCGGGTTGAACTACCGGCGCTCCAGCGAGCCCCGTACGAAGGCCGCCTGGCCGGCGTGCTGCAGGTCGTCCGCAATGACGCTGATCAGACGGACCCCGAGGGTGACCGGCGGCGACCACGCCTCGTCGACGATGCGGTTCAGAGCCCTGCCGTCGAGCCCGTCGATGAATCCCAGCGTCTGCTCATGGACATCGTCGTAGTAGCCGAGCAGCAGTTCGGGCGAGCCCACCTGCACAGCCGCTACGTCTGCGCTGCTGTGTCCGTACCCCGTGGCGTCCTTCGCGAACGGCAGGTCGAAGCGGGAGGCCCAGTCCCGCGTGAACCAGACCTGCTCGATACCTGCCGCATCCGAGACGTGGTCGTCCTGGATCCGCGTGAGATGCCACACGAGCCACGCGATCGTGTTCGCTCCGTCGTCGAGGCGGACATGGAGGTCGGCGGGCGGGAGACCCTCGACCGCCGAGTGCACCGTCTCCTGGACGCGAGTGAACGCGTCCGTCAAAAGGTCAGCACTGTTCATGCCATCACCATCTCCGTTCTCCCCCTCCTCCCCTGCCATCGACACGCGCCGCACACGACGCGGCCATGCTGGCCGAGGTACTCGGCCTGGACCGACAGCGGGCGACGGGCCGGACACTCGGTCGCGTCCTGCAGAACGCGTTGTGGGACATCGACGACGGCAGGACCGCACGGGAGCCGTCCCAGGTCGCCATCACCACTGCACTGTTGGGCCGTTGGTGGCGGATCGGCGTGAGACAGGACGGCGAATCGGTCGGGCTGGTGGTACCGGCTCCAGAGTCCTGGCGGGACAGCGTGCGGCGTCGGATGCGGTGCATCGCAAGGCGGAGGGGCGTCCGCATACTGGATGTATGCGGACGTTCCGACAAAGCGGCAAGGTGCCGTAGCTGTCGTCGTGCGCCCGTCAGGGATTACGGGACAGCCCTTGGCAGGACGAGTGGCAGTGCGAGCCGCAGATCGTGCCGGCCCGACGAGAAGACGAACTCGCCGGCGCTCAGGGGCCGTGCGACGACTGTGCACCCACGGCATCGCGGGTGGAGCGGCCGGGGCATTCGGCCGCGACTACTCCATGGGGTAGATGTCCCCGCTCGCCATGCCGCTGATCTGATCGCTCTCCGCTTCGATCCTGCGGGCCTTGTCCTTCAGGCGTTGGCGTTCCTTGGGGTCGGTGGCGCGCTCGGCTGCGTCCTTGAGATCCTTCGCCTTGGCGCGCATCTGCCTCACACGACCACGATATTCTTCTGATTCGCTCATGATCACTCCTTGGATCTGCGGGCGGAGCGGGCCCACCACGGAACCAGGTTTCCCAGGGGCAGCGCACAGCGGTTGCCTGCCGCTACCGAACGCGACAGGGTCATCCGCCGACCAGGCGCCCCGGCGGCCGGCACCGCTTCGACGCGGTTTTCCCACCTCCAGAGTAGGCGGGATGCGACTGACGTGGGCTTTCACCGTGCGATGTCGACTTCTGTTCCTCGTGGAGCAACCTCGGACACGTCACTGCCGTCTTGATCCACAGCAAGGCGGTTCGCCGCAAGCGACAAGTACGTCCGACCCCCACGAGTGCCCGGGTCCGATCACCAGTCGACTATGCACTTGATGTATACATCACGTCTATAGCAACCCTGTGCCGACCCGGCCGCGCGCGAAAGGCTCCCATGCACAGCAAGGCACTGGCGCCCGAGTACCAAGGCGCCCTCACCAAGATGTCGGTGAACTCCTCCCTCACAGATGTACTGGCAGAAGGAGTACGTCACTTGAGGGAGGCAGAGCACAGCGGATCGCAACAGGAAGTGGCGAGGTGCGGGCTCGCGGTGGCCGAGGCGCATCGCAGGCTCGGCAACGTAAAGGAAGCCGATCAGGCATGGAAGGCCAGTTACCGGGCTGCCCGATCGGCTGGTGACCTGGGGGCGATGGCCTGGGCACTGTGGAGTGGTGGGACGCTCGCCCGTCAGCGCGGTGAACTCAGGCTCGCTTTCCGGCTGTTGGAGCTAGCGGCCGACATGGGGAAACGCGGCGGGGACATCGTCGCCCGTGGCTACTCCCTCGCCGGCCTTGCGGAGACCGGGCGGATACAAGGCGACTACCAGACCGTCGCGGTCCTGCACGAACAGCTGCTCGCCGAGGCGCGCGCCCGCGGCGAGGCGCGCCACACCGTGTGGGCGCTGGAGGGCATCGCACAGATCCACCGCAACACCGGATCGCTCGACAGCGCCCTGGCCATGTTCGAGGAAGCGGCTCAGTTGGCCGGGAACGCGGACGACCGGCGTGGCCGCGCGTGGGCCCTGCGCGGCATGGCCGACATCATTTCCCTGCGGGACGACGATCCGGAGCGTGCCCTGTCCCTGCTCGCGGAGGCCGAACTCACCTGCCGTGAGATGAAGTTGTCCAGTGCCCTCGCGTACAACCACAAGATGCGCGCCAACGTCCTCTTCCGCGCCCACCGTTACGAGGAGGCGCGCCAGGTCTACGAGGAAGCGCTCGCCGAGTTCCGTGCCATGGCCGAACGCCGGGGTGAAGCACTGGCCCGGCTGGGGCTCGTCAAGTCGCTCGCCCGGCTCGGCCGCGACCGGAACGACACCGCCGCCGATCTGGACGAGTTGCGCCGCACCCTCAGCCGGATCGGCCTGCTCAACGCCCGGGACATGGTGGACAAGGCGTACGCCGAACTCGGCGTGACACCGGTCGATGGCGAGACGGACGAGGAAAGCGGACGACGATGACACCACCGCCCGTAACCCACCGGGCCACGGCACCGCAGATTCTCGCCCGCTGCCGCGACCTCGTACGTCCGGCGCTTGCGCAGGCCGTGCAGCGTCTGCACCCGTGGCACGCGGAGATGGCCGCCTTCTCCCTCGGGTGGGACACGGCGGACGGCAGCCTCGTCACCGGCTCACAGGGCAAAGGGGTGCGCCAGGCCCTCACGCTGCTCGGCGCCGAGGCCGCCGGTGCCCCTGCGCAGGATGCTGTCGTCGGCGCGGTGGCCGTCGAGCTGATCCACGTCTTCTCCCTCCTGCACGACGACATCATGGACGGCGACGAGACCCGCAGACAGCGTGCCACTGTCTGGAAGGTGTACGGGACCGGCCCCGCGATCCTCGCCGGGGACGCGCTCTTCGCACTGGCTGTACAGACTCTGGCCGACGCTCCCGGCGTGCACAGTGCGGCAGCGGTTCGGCATCTCGCCGGAACACTGACCGACCTGGTGCGCGGTCAGGCCGAGGACCTGCTCTTCGAGTCCCGGCCCTGGACCGGGCCCGAAGCGGTGCAGCCGCACGAGTACCGGTGGATGGCCGAGCACAAGACCGGCGCGCTGCTCGGCTGCGCGGCGGGTCTGGGTGCGGTGCTGGCCGGAGCCCCTGCCACGACCGTCGACGCCCTCGCCCAGGCCGGTCGGCACCTCGGGGTGGCATTCCAGGCCGTGGACGATCTCCTCGGGACCTGGGGAGATCCACAGGTCACGGGCAAGCCCGTCCACAGTGATCTGCGCAGGCTGAAGAAGACGTACCCCGTCCTCGCGGCCCTGGCCACGGACCACTCCGCTGCCGGGCGCCTCGCCACGCTTCTCGGCACCGGCGACCCGCTCGACGGCACCACCGCCCGGCGGGCAGCCGACCTCGTCGAAGAAGCCGGTGGGCGCTCCGCAGCACTGGCCGAAGCCCACCAGCAGCTGGAGGCCGCCCGCCGCAGCCTGGACGGCGCTCAGCTGGCCCCGGCTGCGCTCGGTGAAATCCTCGCGCTTTTCCCGTTCTTCGCGGACCGCACGATGTGACCCGATGCGGGGCCCGACCGGGTCACCACTCGCCCGGCTCTCCCCGTCAGTGCCGGGGCCGGAACCCCGTCACCCGGGTCCGGCCACCGGCCCGTCCTGAACTGCGGCAGAACACAGAACGGTCCCCCGCGGCCCCGCCGGACCCGGCCCTCCTCGATGGCGCCACCAGTCCGCCGGAGATGCTGCCGGAAGGTGTACGACGGATCGGCTCTGCGCTGTGCCAGATAGTCGTCGAAGGACGTCTGCCTGCGCAGTGTTCCGGCCCGTGCCGGACGGTTCGTTCCTCCGCTGTCGCCGCATTCCGGCGTGAAATGAAGGAACACCGATCGGGCACGTCTCGGAGCTTCGAGTGGCCTGTGGGCTCCGCCCGTAGGGTGACTTCCTGTGCATGTCGCCGCGGAAGCACGGGAGGCCGCGGCCCCTGCTGGTACCAGCAGGGAATGCCCAGGCCTTCGCATCCGCAGCCCGACAGCACGGCCCCCGGCGTGTCCTCCGAAGCACGACGGCGCCGGATCCGCACCGCGTCCCGCCAGGCGCTGCGCGGCTTCCCCCGCCCTGCGACCTGGAACCCGGGCGCGCAACCTACGCCGCCTGGTCCCCGGGATGAGCCACGCGTCCACCCCACGCTGCAGATGGCCGCTGCCTACGCCTGGCGAATCCTTGTCGTGGGAGCCGTCGTTTACGCCGTCTTCTCAACGCTGGGACGGTTCCACGAGGTAGCGGTAGCCGTCTTCCTCGGCCTGGTCGGCACCGCGATGTTGCGCCCGGTGGCGGATCTCCTGGCTCGCCTGATGCCACGGCCGCTCGCTGTCGCTGTGGCACTTCTCGGCAGTATCGTCCTCGTCCTCGGCGTTCTGGCCCTCATCGGCGGGGCGGTCGCCGGAGAACGTGCCGGGCTGGAGCAGGAGTTCGGCAACGGCATGGTCAGGATCGGGCACTGGCTGGAGAAGCCACCGTTCCGGCTGAACCCAAAAGCGCTCGACGACATCCAGTCGCGGATCGGACAGTTCCTGTCCAGCCATCGCTCGACCCTCATCAGCACGGCCCTCAGCGGCGTGGGCCGACTGGTGGGGGTGGTGGCGGTGTTCGTTCTCGCATTGTTCTGCTCGGTCTTCTTCATTCACTCGGGCGACAGGCAGTGGGAATGGTTCTGCGAACAGCTTCCGGAGACGGCCCGGGCCCGGGTGGCGATCGCGGGCCGTGCGGCGTGGCGGACGTTCACCGGCTACACACGCGGCATCGTCCTGGTGGCGGCGACCAACGCAGCACTTGTCGGACTGGCCCTGTTCGCACTCGGAGTGCCGCTGGCGCTTCCCCTGGCGCTGCTGGAGTTCTTCGCCGCCTTCATTCCGTTGATCGGCTCACCGGTCGCGCTCGCAGTCGCCGCCGTGGTGGCGCTGGCGGCGAAGGGCCCGATCGTGGCGGCCGTCGTGATCGCGCTGATCGTGGTCATCGGTCAGATCGAGGGCCACCTTCTGCATCCGCTCGTGATGAGCTGGGCCGTCCGCCTGCACCCGGTGGTAGTCGCACTCGCGGTGATCGGTGGCGCCATCGCGGCGGGGGTGCTGGGCGCGGTGGTGGCGGTGCCTCTCGTGTCCGTCGTCTGGTCGGCCCATCAGGCCCTGTGCCAGGAACGTGAATCCGCGCAGGTGAAGGATTGAGGGATGCGCTGGGGCGGAGGCGAGACGGAAGCCCGGCACCGGAGTCTCTGGGCGGCCCGCCCCGGGCGCAGGGCGGAAGCCGAACTGGTGGTGCGGGCTCCGTCGTATCGACGTTGCTGCCGCCCCCTGGAGATCGGTACCGGCCGCTTGGTCCGAGGCAGGACCTCGCCCCGGCCGACGGGGACCTCGGATCGGGCAGTACAGCCGCTCCGCGTCAACGGGGGTCGTGTGCTGTCTCCTCGCCGCCTGGCCCTTCGGTGCCTCGATGTACGCCGTGCCGTCGGCTTCGACGGAGATGGTCAGCACACAGTCCGGCCAAAGCGGTCAAGGAGTGAGTTCCGGCGCCGCCAGGAGCCGACGGCGCCGGAACCCGACGCACCATCCGGACCAGGCCTCGCTGTTCCGAGCGTAATGCGCTGATCACCTAGACTCGGCGGATGGCGAAGTACTTCGACGTACACCCCGAGAATCCTCAACCGCGCACCATCCGCACCGTGGCCGACAGCATCCGGTCCGGCGCGCTCGTCGCGTACCCGACGGACTCCTGTTACGCATTGGGATGCCAGCTGGGCAGCCGTGACGGCATCAGCCGGATCCGGTCGATCCGGAATCTCGACGACCGTCACCATTTCACCCTTGTGTGCCAGAACTTCGCGCAGCTGGGTCAGTTCGTGCACATCGACAACGATGTGTTCCGCGCGATCAAGGCAGCGACACCCGGCAGTTACACCTTCATCCTTCCGGCGACGAAGGAGGTACCGCGTCAGCTGCTGCACCCGAAGAAAAAGACGGTCGGAGTCCGGATTCCCGACCATGTCGTCGCTCAGGCGTTGCTCGCCGACCTCGGTGAGCCGCTGCTGTCCAGCACCTTGCTCCTGCCCGACGAGGACGAGCCGCTGACACAGGGCTGGGAGATCAAGGAACGGCTCGACCACGTGGTGGACGCCGTGGTCGACTCGGGCGACTGCGGCACCGAGCCGACCACGGTCATCGACTTCTCCGGCGGTGAGCTCGAGATCGTACGCCGAGGGGCGGGCGACACCGCACGGTTCGAGTAGCCGCGCCGACGGCACGTGTCGGGCACGGGCTTGTGTCCAGGTACATGGCAGCGGAAACCGGCCGGGTTGTTCAGCGCCCGGACGGGGTTCTGACTGCTCCGGCCGGTCTCAGGCACGGCCGCGACGGAGACCGGCCGGCCCGGCACGGTCTGATGCTTGCTTTCACCCCGGCCAAAGATGCGGCAGAAAGGCCGGTCAGGGCAGGTGCCGGCGTCCGGCCGCAGCCACGGACCGCCCCCGTCGCTGTCGTACTCCGGCGCATCGAAGGTGACCCAGTACGAAAGCTCGCCTGCACGTGCACGAGGGCTCCCACAGCATCGATCGCGCCCAGGAACTCGTTCCGCCAAGGTCCAGCCCACTCCGCATCACGGACCACCGTTCCCCGACTGCCCGCGGGCGCGGCGACCGGCCGGTCCTTGCACAGAGCTCGGCCCATGGTGTGCCCGACGGCCCGGTGGACGGTGAGCCGGAGTGCGTCCTGGCGGCCCGGGACGTTCAAGTGGTGCGAGGCGGCCGGACCGGACGCTCCCAGAGACCGCGCAGGTGCGCGTGGAGGACGTCCTCGGCCTCTTGCGGGGTGAGATGGCCGATCAGGACGTGCGCGGTAAGACCGTCCGCGAGGGCGAGGAGGGCATGGGCCTCGCGTTGCGGATCGAGGGGCACGGCGAAGTCGGCGCCCTCGCCGACTTCCGAGATGAGGCGGGTGAACACCTCTTGCAGGACTGCGTAGTTCGCCTTCAGCTTCCTCGCGAGGGACTCGCTGACAGCCGCCTGTGCAACGAAGGCGAGCCAGACCCTGGCCTCGGCGCGGTGCCCTTCCTGGAGCAGTGAGACCTCGGTGACCGCGTGCCCCAGCGCGGTACCGGCCGACTGGGCCGGGCTCCTGACGAGGCGGGCCTGTACACGCTCACTGATCCGCTCGCCGATCTGCCCGAGAGCGAACACCAGCATCTCTTCCTTGGTACGGAAGCATCGCTGAACGGCGCCCATCGACACCTGCGCACAGGCGGCGACGTCGCGAAGGGTCACGCCTTCCAGCCCGCGTTCGTCGGCGAGTCGGCAGACGGCCTCGGCGATCCGGCGACGTCGGTCTGCGTGATCCACCTGCTTGGGCACGACTGGTCGCCTCCCTGGTTCCACGGTCCTCTGTTCCGCAGCACACTTTATCCGATGCGCTCGTATCGGTTACCGGGCTATAGTTCCGATGCAAGTGCATCGGAACAAGGTTAGGATAGGAAAGGACACGAGCGCATGCAGGATGCCCTGTGGAAGATGCCGGCCACCGCGCAGGCGGAGGCGGTGCGCCGCGCAGACGTCTCGGCTGTCGAACTGATCGACAGCCACCTGGAGCGCATCGCCGAGGTCAACCCTCGGATGAACGCGGTCACGCAGCTCCTGGCCGAGCGCGCACGCGCAGCCGCAGCTCAGACAGACCGCCGGCGGGCCGCCGGTGAAGCGCTGGGACCGCTGGCGGGCGTGCCGTTCACGGTGAAGGAGAGCACCGCCGTCGAAGGCGTGCCGACCACGTTCGGCACGGAGCGCTTCCGCGATCTGGTGGCGTCGGCCGACGCACCCCCGGTGGCCCGGCTGCGCGCAGCCGGCGCCATCCCCATCGGGCACAGCAACATACCCACCCTGATCCTGGCGGGCATGCACACGCGAAGCGAGCTCTTCGGCGACACGGTCAACCCATGGGACCGCGGCCGGACCCCGGGCGGCAGCAGCGGGGGCGACGGGGTGGCCGTCGCCACGGGCATGGCAGCACTCGGGCTCGGCAACGACTCCGGTGGATCGGTTCGCATCCCGGCCCAGTTCTGTGGCGTGGCCGGACTGAAGCCGACCACCGGTCGCTTCCCCGCGGACCACCGCTTCCTCGGCCCGGACGACCCCGGCCCGGCATCCCAGATGCTGGTCACCGACGGCCCGCTGGCGCGGAGTGTGGGCGACCTCCGGTTGGCGTACGAGGTGCTGGCCGGGACCGACCCGCGCGACCCGCGGGCCGTACCGGTACCCGCGTACGGTGAACCGCTCCCCGGGCCGGTGAAGGTCGCGGTCGTGGCGGACCCGGGTGGGCGCGGCGTTCACCCCACAGTTCTCGCGGCCATCGAGACCGCGGCCGAGGCACTGCGCGAGGCCGGGTACGACGTCCGGGAGGTGCAGGACGTTCCGAGGCTGGACGAGGCGCTCGAAGCGTATGGCCGGATCACCGTGACCGAGTTCGCTCCGACCTGGCCGGTGGTGCGGCAGCTGCTCGGAGAGGGCGGGGACCGCTATATCGGGATGGCGCTGGAGCAGACACCGCCGGCGAGCGCGGACGAGTTCATGAAGCTGATGGGCACCTGGATGAACATCCGCCGCTCATGGGCCGAATTCCTCGACGAATACCCGCTGTTGCTCGGCCCGGTGTTCACCGAGCCACCGGTCGAGCCGGGGCTGGAGTCGCGCGACAGGGCTGGGCGGGACCGGGTCGGCTCGGCGATGCGCCTGTGCACAGTGACCAGTTTCGTGGGTGTGCCCGGTGTGGCCGTACCGACCGGAGTGGTCGACGGACTGCCGTCCGGAGTGCAGATCGTCGGGCGTGCGTTCCGGGAAGACCTGTGCCTGAGCGCGGCGCAGGCGATCGAGGACCGGCTCGGAGTATTCACACCGGTCGACCCGCGCGTGGGGGTCAGGCCGCATTGAGGCCTTGGGGAGCGCTCGCACCCTCGACAAAACGACCTCAATGGTCTCCGCCGCTTGCGGGTGCGGCCCACCACGTTGTGGCGTTCCGCCTGAGGCTGGCGGGTTCATGCCATGTCCATACATGTCCCTTGTCGAGGACATGCCCACGATGCATTAGTTATCTCGGTGGATGAATTCCATCCACTGTCGACCGAGAACCAGCGCACGGGGCGACCCCAGCTCAATAGCATGGGAGTCACACATTGCGCACTTTTTCGAGTCGTTCCAGACCAGCCGCGCGGAAGACCTCCGCGCGGCTGGCTGCGTTAACCGCGGCAGCCGTCGCCGTCCTGGGCTTTCCCGTCGCCCAGGCGGCCACCAGCGCCGCGGCAGCCACTCAGGGCACCGCCGCAACCGCGTCGCGTCCCGGGGTGGAACAGGTCTGCAGCACGCCCAAGAACGGCGAGTTCAGCTGCATGGCGCTACGGCGCACCGACATCAAGGGTGTCAAGGACCTGCGGCCGATGGCCGATACGCCGAACGGCTTGGGCCCCACGGACCTGCAGGGCGCGTACAACCTGCCGGCGAACGGTGGAGCGGGTCAGACGATCGCGTAGGTGCTGCCTCCGGCTTCTACACGGTCGGCGGCAACCCCGGTGGCAGCAGTACGCCGCCGGTGTCCACCGTCGAGGTGCTGCCCGGCTACGACCAGGGCGGCGAGTCCTCGGACGTCAGCTGGCTGTCCACGAGCAAGGACAAGGTGACACTCCAGCCCGGGGCGAGCACCACGATCACCGTCGGCCTGGACGCCACGGTCCCCGAGGTCACCCAGCCCGGCGACTACACCGCGGCGCTGACCGTCCAGACCGACACCCCGTACTCGGGCGCCGACATCGGCGTGAAGATGCACGTCAACCCGCCGAAGGACTGGGGCAAGTACGCCGGCACCGTGCTCGGCGCCGACGGCAAGGGCGGCACCGCGCCGCTGGCCGGAGCGACCATCCAGATCAACGCCTCGACGACGAGCTACACCCTGCGGACGGCCAAGGACGGCACCTTCGCCCTGTGGTTCGACAGCCGCCTCAACCCGGTCACCGTGATCGTGTCCAAGGACGGCTACCAGCCGGTGACCACCACGGTGAAGGTCAAGAAGGGAGAGACGATTACCGTTGACGTGCTCCCTGGCCTAAAGGACTCCGTTGGGAAATCCGCAAAGCGGCGGTCTGTAGTGGTCGGGATGGCATGATCGTCTTGTCTGTGGGCG
>NZ_JBEOVN010000012.1:0-74722 GCF_040295565.1 Streptomyces sp. NPDC002785
TCCATCTCCTCAGGAGTCACACCTGAAAGAAGATCACAACCCTACTCCTGCTTGATTATCCGGGGTACCTAACAAAGCCCTACTAGTGCTGTGACAGCGATGGGTGCGCCGGGCCCGTCCGGCCGCCCGTCCTGTCCCCGAACGCCGGGCGGGCCGGAAATCAGCCCCTCGCCGGTGCGCCCCGGTGGCCGCGGGTGAAGCGGATCGACGCGGTGTCACCGCCGATGACCACGAAGCGTCCGCCCTCGCACCGTATGACGGCCTCGTGCACCTCGCCCCTCTCGTTCCTGCGCTCCTCGGTGCGGGTGACGGTCCAGCCGCCGTCGGGCGGCGGCGGCAGGTTCGACACATCGGCGAACTCCCACTGTCCCGACGGAACGCACCAGTCGGGCAGCCGTGGCCAGGCGCCGGGACCGACATGCAGGGTCCGGTCGGAGGCACAGGTCAGAAGCACCGACTGGCCGTCGGCCAGCAGGAATTCGACGGCTTCCGGCTCCCCCATCCGTCCCTCCGGCCGGTAGAAGACGCCGAGCACTCCGACGATCCGTGCGCCTCTGAGCCAGTCGGCCTTCCCCTGCCGCGGGACACGCGGTGCTTCCTCTTCGTTCCCCACCCTCATGGCCGGTTCCCTCCCATGCGCTCACCGTCCAGGGTCGCACCTTCCGGGCGGAAGCAGAGGGAGTGGCCTACTCCGGTTTGCGGGCCTCGATCAGGAATCGGGTGGTGTGGGCCACGAACGGCCCCTCGGTCTCGATCCGGTGGTGCAGCCCGGCCAGTTTCGGCCGGTACTCCTCCACGGTGAAGCCCGGCACCATCCAGATCACTTTCCGCAGGAAGTAGACGACGGCGCCGATGTCGAAGAATTCGGTACGCAGCGTCTCCATCCGCAGATCGACGACTTCGAGCCCGGCCGCCTCGGCTTCGGCCCGTGCCTTCTCCGGGTCGCGGGCGCCGCGCACCTCGGGCGGCTGCGGGCCGAGGAAGTGCTCGACGAGTTCGAAGACACTGGCCGGGCCGACCTGCTGCGAGAAGTACGTGCCCCCGGGGACGAGCACCCGCGCGATCTCCGCCCACCAGGTGGTCACCGGATGCCGGCTGACCACCAGGTCGAAAGCGTGGTCACCGAACGGCAGCGGCGGCTCGTCCGGATCGGCGACCACGGCCGCGCCGAGCGGGTGCAGGAGTGCGGTGGCGCGGGCGATGTTCGGCGGCCAGGACTCGGTGGCGACGGTGAGCGGAGGCAGCTTCGGAACGGAGGCGAGGACCTCGCCACCGCCCGTCTGGATGTCCAGCGCGGCCCCGGCCCGTCCCATCCGGTCCGCCATGGCGCGGGCATAGCCCCAGGAGGGGCGCTGTTCGGTGGCCCGGCCGTCGAGCCAGGAGAAGTCCCAGCCGTCGACGGAGACGGCGGCGGCCTCCTCGACGAGGGCGTCGAACCGTGCGCGTTCTGCTGCTTCTTCGGGTGTCCCTGACATGCGGGGATGGTGTCAGCCGGGCGGTGGCCCGCGCGACCTCGATTCGACGGGGCGGGCGGCAGGCGCGGCAGTGGTCAGGCGGCCAGTCCGCCGAGGAGTATGCCCAGCAGCGCGCCCGTGATCATGAACGGTCCGAACGGGATGCCGGTCTTGCGCCCGGCCCGCTTCAGGACCATCAGCCCGAACCCGTACACCGCACCGAGCAGGAACCCGGCGAAGCCCCCGGCGAACACCACGCCCCAGCCGTACCAGCCGAGGGCCACGCCCAGCGACAGGGCGAGTTTGACGTCTCCGAAGCCCATTCCGTTCGGGTTGATGAGGAAGAGCAGGAAGTAGAACGCGCCGAGGGTCACTCCGCCGAGCAGGGCGGACAGCCAGGATCCACCGTGCTCCGGGAGCAGCGCCGCAGCGCCCAGGAGCACGGCGACCGCCCCTGCGGCAGGCAGTGTCAGCCGGTCGGGCAGGCGGTGGACGCGGCGGTCGATGGTCGCGAGGAGTATGCCGACAGGGGCCAGCAGCAGCCAGACGGCGAGCTCCGGACGGAGCCCGGTGGCCGCTGCGAGCGCGGCGCAGGCGAGCGCGGTGACGACGGGGATCAGGACACCGGGGGCGTAGCGCGCCGCGGGCCGCGCGGTGGCTTCCCCTGCGCTCCGGTCTCCCGGCTCGGCGCCCGCGGTGGCGGGTACCGGCACCGCCGCCGCACACATGGCGCACCGGGTGGAGCCGAGCCAGCCGCGGGCGGCCCCGGTCAGGGCGTGACCCGCCGGGCAGGTGTCCCGCCAGTCGTCCTCCGGTTCGACGGAGAACCGGTAGGCGGCGCGCGGGACCAGCAGTCCGGACGCTGCGCCCCAGAGTGCGGCGAGCACTGTCAGCATGACGTACACGGAGCAGACCCTAGGCGGGTGCCGGGCACGGGTCATGGGTCCTGGGGCCCACTGCGCACCGTTGTGGACCCAGCGGCCGTCACCGGACGCTACCGTCTGGGCCATGGCTCAATGGCGCAATGGGAATGGGACGTTGACGGTCACCGATCCACAAGGAGGGCAGGAGTCTGAGATACCGCTGCGGATCGCGGCCACGTACCGGGCCAGGAGCCGCGGGCTGCTCGGGCAGGACGGGATCGACGGCGCCCTGCTGATCACCCCGTGCGGGAGTGTGCACACCTTCCGGATGCGGTTCACCATCGATGTGGCGTACCTGGACCGGAAGTTCAACGTGGTCGCCGTCCACACGATGAAGCCGGGCCGGCTCGGGATGCCGCGGTTGCGGGCCCGTCATGTGATCGAGTCGGAGGCCGGGGCGATGGAGAAGTGGGGGCTGCGGCCGGGGGCACGGGTGCGGATCGTCCAGACGCGGGAGAGCCGGGGCTGAGGCGCGGGCGGCCGGTCCGCCATCATGTGGCGGCAGACGGGCCGGTCTCGCACGTACGACACCAAGGACCGCACGGTGGTGCCGCAAGCGCATGGGCCGGCTCCTCGACACCCGGGGCCGCGCGACCCGCCGCATCCCGCTGGACCTGCCCCGGCCCTGACCGGGTTCGCGCCTACGGCGGGCCGGAACCGAGCAGCGTCCACGCCCCGTAGGCCGCCGAAGCCAGCGCGAGCACGGCAAGGACCGTCACCGTGCGGGCCGTGGTGCGCAGCCGTAGCAGCGCGACGGCGGGTGGGAGGAGCAGCGGGAACGCGGGCATCATCAGCCGCGGCCTGGACCCGAAGTACCCGGAGCCGATCAGCGCGATGACGACGACGGCGATGCAGTAGGCGAGTACGGGGAGAGGCTGGCGCTGCCGTACGCACAGGGACACCACCCATCCCAGGCCCACCAGCGCCGCGCCCAGCCCGAGGGCGCCGGGCAGCGGCAGCCCGAGGATGAACGAGGCGAGCGCCACGCCTCCATCGATGCTGTTGCCCCACTGCGCCTGGACGTCGAAGTACGCGAACGGGCTGCCCTCCCGTACGGCGACGAACACCACGTACGCGAGCCAGCCCAGCGGCGCGAGTGCGATACCGGTCAGCATCCGCGCATTGCGGCGGACGATGCCGTCCGTCCGGCCGGCCCGGTACTCCCGTACGAGCGTGACCGCGGCGGTGATCGCGAGGGCGGCGATGAGCGCGGCGGCGGAGGGCCTGGTCAGCCCGGCGAGTACGCACAGTGCGCCCGCCGCGATCCAGCGCCGGGTCAGTACGGCGTACAGCGCCCAGGCGGCGAACGCGGTGAACAGTGTTTCGGTGTACGCCATCGACTGCACGAACGCCGTCGGGTACACGCCCCACAGCGCGGCCAGCACCACGCCGGCCCGGCGCCCGTACAGATGCGCCCCCACGGCGTAGATCCCCCAGGCGGCGAAGAGCGCGGCCACCCAGGCGACCAGCAGTCCGGCGCCCGCGAGGGAGAGCGGGGTCAGCTCGGCGATGCCGCGTTCCAGAGCGGGCAGCAGGGGGAAGAAGGCCAGGTCGGAGTGGACGCCGCCGTTCGGGAGGGTGACTGTGTAGCCGTAGCCGTTCTCGGCGATCCGCTGGTACCAGACGGAGTCCCAGCGCTCGCCGAGGAGGTGGAAGGCGCTCTTGTCTGCGTTGGACGCGGCGGCGGCGAGGACGACGAGACCGATCAGGCGCACGGCCGCGTACGCGCCGAGGGCCGGTGCCGCCGCCGCGAGGGCCGTGGCGAGGCGGCCGCGGACGGGGGACCGCGGCTGCGTTCGGCGGCTGCGCTGCTGCACGAGCTGCTGTGCGGGGGCGGTGGCCTGAGCGGCCGGTTCGTCGTCGGGCATGCTGCCGATTATCTCCGCAGGGGGTGGCCCCACCCGCGCTGAGGGTCACCAGCGCGGGGTAACGACCTCCCCCAGGATAGGGAGCGGGCTCCCGACGCCCTGCGACTCCGCTTGCGGCGTTGTCGTCAGTCAACGACGCGCCGCGTCGACTCCTTCCTCCGCCTTGCAATCGAAGCCGCACGACGCCGCTCGCTGATCCGCTCCCTATCGTGGGGGAGGTCGTAACGGCAACTTGTGCGGAGAGGCCGTGGCCGTTGTACCGCGCAGCGGGATTGATTTTCCTGCCCTCCGTCAGGTGCGGGGTTTGCTCGTTGTTCCTGTGCCGCTCCGGCTGAGGCTCTGCTGAGCCGGCTTGACCACTTTGCGGCGGAGTGCGAAGTCGATCGTGTGGGCATGGCAGAGGCTTGTGGGATTCTCTGCGCGGCCGACCGCGCCGGCGGCGGTGTCCGGCCGACCGGCGCGGCGTGCGGCCATCGGTGACTACGGGAGCCGGCGGGCGCCCACGGCATCCCGGTCGTTCTCGGTGAGCGTGTCGCTCACCCGCTTGCTGCGTACCAGTTCGCAGATCCTGTCGTACAGGTTCAGGGTGCTGCGCAGGGCGGCGGCGTAATTCTCCGCGAGAGCGGCGAGTTGCTCGCCGGACGCGGTGTCTGCCTGGTTGCGCAGCGTCTTGCAGGTGTTGAGCGCGTCGTTGTACTGCGCGAGGAGGCGGGAGGCATCGTTCTTGCGCGGGGTGTTCAACAGACGCTTTACGGTGCCACGGCCGTCGATGTCCTTCTCCAGTTGCTCGACGGCGTTCTTGAGCGGTGTGTGTTGCTGCTCGAACTTGTCGTTGGCCTGCCCCATCCGGTCCCTCATGACCTGCGGGTACCTGCTCGAACCGGCCTGTGACACATTCGCGTTGTACGGCACCCCGAAGTTGGAGGCGATGTCCAGCACCTCGTGAAGGGTGTGAGCCGCGAGATCCGCGGTGTGGTCGTAGTCGATGCGCCAGAAACTGAAGATCCCGAGGGCCACGGCGTTCAGCTCCTCAGGCGTGGCGCCGGCCGTTCGTCCCAGGTGCAGCAGCCGCGCGGTCGTGTGCGACGCGCCGGCCCATACGGGAATGCGGTTGCTCCTGGCCATCTTTGTCGACGGCGCCTTCTCGTCGCGCACGGTCGTCTTGGACCCGCGGTCCGTACTGCTCGTCTTCCTCGTACCGTCCGGGCTCAGTTCCTGGGTGTTCTGGAGGTACGGGCTCCCGGGGCCGCCGTCCGGGGTGTCCGGGAAGGCGCCGTTGCCCGCAGTCTCGGGGTCCTTGCGGCCGACGTTGCGCATCTTGAAGTAGTCGTAGACGTCGTGCAGGACGATCATCTTGTCCCTGACGCCGTAGTCCTCCGGGGTGTCGAGGACCTTCAAGAAGGCTCCCCCGAACTCGGTCGGGTGCTGTCCGTACGGCTTGTCGAAGTGCCGCTGGTAGGGCCCGAAGTTCTCCGGGCCGCCCATCGCGGTGCCCCTGCCCGTGGACAGTTCCCGCATCATCCGGTCCATGTCGATGCTGCCCCGGTTCGGGTCCGCGAACGTCGCGCCCTCGTTGCCGAGTCGGCCGATCCAGCCGCGCACCTTGCGGAGCACGGAGTCGAGGTCGGCTGCGAACTGCGGATCGCCCTGGAGTTGCTGCGCGTAGAGCTTCTCCTCCCGCCGGCCCTGCTTCTGCAGTACCCAGCCGACCAGCGCGCGGGCGAGGTCCAGGTGGTCGAGGTAGGAGCGGTTCTGCGCCTTGCGCCCGAACGCGGCGCTGCTCTTCGGCCCCGGCTGCCCCACCTGCAGGTCGGCGACCCACTTCCTGGCCTGCTTCTCGACCTCGTCCTTGTTGTCCTCGTACTCCTGGGACAGGGTCGTGTCATCGGACGTGCGGACGGCCTCCGCCACCTTCTCCACCAGCTCGTCGGCCGAACCCGTCGGCAGGCCCCTGGTCCTGGCGGGGTCGTCGGTGTACATCGTGATGTTGACCTTGACGAAGCGCTGCACCGGAGCGGGTCCGTCCTGCACCGCCGTGCCCGCGCCGGAGGAGACCCCCGCGTGCGAGGCCGTCGTGGACGGTGCCCTCTGCACGTCCGCGAGCGCCCAGGTGGCGTTCGCCTCCGCCGCGCGTTCGAACCTGTCCGACGGGTCGCTGACCTTGAGGCCCTGCACCTCGTGGCTGCCCGCCACCGGTCCGGACCGCTGCTGGATGACGTGGGTGAGTTCGTGCGCCAGCGTGTGCGGGTCGCGGCCGCCGTGGCCGAGCACGACGTGCTCGCCGGACGTGTAGGCGAGCGCCCCGATCCCGCGCGCCGAGCGGTCCGCCACCGCGTCGTCGTGCACCCGCACGGCGCCGAAGTCCGCGCCCAGGCGGTCTTCCATCACCGTGCGCACGCCGTCCTCCAGCGGGCGCCCCGGGCGGCGCAGGACATCGTGGACGGCGCCGGCCACCACGCTTTCCCGGTTGGCTGCCTCCACACCCTCCTCCGCGTCCGCGGGTGCGGATGCGTCATGGGCGCGCTGTACCATCCGTGCGAACGCGGCGTTGCCCACGGTGCGCTGCAACTCCTCCGCGTCCGCGGGTGCGGATGCGTCATGGGCGCGTCGTACCATCCGTGCGAACGCGGCGTTGCCCACGGTGCGCTGCAACTCCTGCCCGGCGGACGGCGCCTGGCGGCCGGCCGACGGGCCCGAACCCGTCCGGCCGCGGTCGGTCCGTTCGCTTCCGCGCTTCTGCCAGTCATGCATGTCTGGTCCTGCCCTTCCGCCCCGTCGGCGAGTCGATCCCCGCTGAGGCTGCGTCCCGCGGGCGGTGTCCGGCAAGGGGCGAAGGGGCAGACTCGGGGCACCGCGCCCAGGCAGCCGGCCGATGCCGGGTGTCCCGGCGGTCCCGGCCGTAGGGCCAGTGTGACGAGTGCCATGTGGATACCCTGCGTGATCCGTGGATTGGGCACTTGATCGGACACTGAAATCCTTCGCGCGTTCCGACACCGCGCCACGTCTCCCCCCGATGCCCGGCTCCCCCGCGCACCCGCGCGGGCGGGGCCGTGCACCGTCCGCCGTTGGGCCCGGCTTTGGGGCCAAGGGCCCAGGTCACCCGGCCCGAACACCCGTACGCTCACGGCCACACCCGAATGCACAACTGCGGGCACAGGCACGGCAAGTGAACGTCGGAAAGGAAGAACCGTGACTGGTGGCGGGGGCTGGGGAAGCGGAAGCGCGGGCCACATACCGCCGGGGAGCGGGGGTGGTGGTTCCGGTGCGAGCGGGGGCGTGTTCTTCGCACTGACCCGTAGTTGGGCCGCCGGTGCTCTGGTCTACATCGCCGCCGGATATCTGGTGTCGCGCGGGCTCGTCGAGATGCTCGCCACCGACGAACGGCTGGCGTCCTTCGGCTGGCGCCTCGCCCTGCTGCACGTACCGAACGTCATCACGACCGTGCTCACGGTCCTGGCCTCGGCCCGCGTCCTGCCCGACGAGCGGCGCGAGTCCCGCCTGCTGACGCTGCTTGCCTCCCTGGGTGTCCCGCTGGCCGCGCTCGCCTACGGATTCGCCGTGTCCTGGCATCTCATGGGCTTCGAGGGCACGTTGATGCCGATCGTCTCGCTGGTGACCGGTTCGGCCGCGGGACTGGCCGTCGACCGGCTGCTGGAGGACCGCGACGATCAGGACGACCGGTCCTCGCACACGCCGTACCCGTACTCCTGGCGGGACAGCGGCGCCACCGCCCTGGAGTACCTCGGGGTGATCGTCCTCGTCGTCACGATGATCGGCGCGATGGCCATGGCGGGTGTCGGCGGGCAGATCGGGGAGCGCATCCGCTGTGCGATCAACGCGATGGGCGGCGGCGGTGCCGGCTGTTCCACGGGCGGCGGGGACACCACCGCGAAGCCGAAGACGGACGCCGACTACGAGCCCAGGATGTGCCAGGTCTCCAGCATCTCCGACACCGTCGGCGACAAGGTCAAGATCGGCTGGTTCGAGTGGGGCAACGAGTACGGCTTCCAGCAGAAGGTCAGCCAGGCCAAGACGGATGTGAACCAGGACGGCGAGGTCGACGAGAACGACAAGCTGGTCTACATGACGTTCACGGACGCCGCCTCGGCCGGTGGCACCGCCGGCACCCCCGGCGTCAAGCTCGGCAAGCTGGGCAAGGCCGATGTGGACGTCGGCGGTGGCATCAAGATCACCAACGGTGACACCTGGGTCTTCAAGAGCGAGGAGGACGCCCAGAAGCTGCGGGACGACATCGCGGAAATGAAGCTGTGGGAGACCTCCACCAAGTACAGCGGCGGCTACGGCGGCAACTGGTACTCGGCGATGAAGTGGGCCGACAAGAAGAAGGACATCGAGAAGAAGATCGGTGACAAGAAGATCTCGTACTCGACCGTCGGCATCAATGTGTACGCGGACGGCGGCCTCTCCTTCAGCGCGGGCGACGAGACCAAACTCGGCGTCAAGCTCGGCGGCAAGGCCAAGTTCTCCCCCGAGGTGACCATCGCCAAGGACGACGTCAACGGCAACGAGTCGTACACGTACACCGCCAAGCTCGAACTGGAGGGCAAGGTCGGCGGTTCGGCCGGCCCCGTCGGCGGCCAGGCCTCCGCGAAGAGCAACCGGACCGGGGCGATCACCGTCACCCGCGACCAGAAGACCGGCAAGATCGTCCGTATCGACATGACCCAGACCGTCGAGAACGGCTCGACGTCCGGCAAGGGCGACATCAGCGGCGACAACGGCGAGAAGGGCAAGGACAAGCGCGGCGGCAAGGTCAGCGGCACCGATCCCTCCGGCGAGACCGGCATCGAGGTCGTGACGAACTCGATCATCTTCGGCAAGGACACGGACAAGGCCACCGAGGACAAGCGGGCCACCGCCGAGCAGTGGCTGAACGGCTCCGGCAACAACACCGCCCCGTTCGAGTACCTGTTCGGCGACCACTCCATGCAGCAGAAGCCCACCGGAACCGACCCGTTCGACCAGCTGATGTTCCAGGACGGTCTGTCGAGCTCCATGAAGTACCACGGTGAGACGAACGCCCAGGAGTTCGGCTTCGAGGTGTCGCTCGGCATGAGTCTCGGATTCTCCATCTCGGACGAGCACAAGAAGGAGACACTGACGGACGCGCAGTTCCTCGGGGCTCCGCAGGGCGACAAGCGCTCGTACCTTCCGTACAGCTACTGCGCGAAGTAGCCACAGCCGAAGCTGTACGGAAGGTACGGCTCCGGCACGCAGCAACCACGCACGACGAAGAGGCGACAGACGATGACGACGACGATGAAGATGTCCCGGGCAATCGGCGCAGCTGCCGCCGCCACCATCGGCCTCGCCCTGCTCACCGGCTGCGGCGACGACGCCGCCGCGGTCCCGGAGGGCTGGGGCAAGCTCGACACCAGGAGCCTCTCCGTCGGCTACCCCGAGAAAAAGGGCTACAAGGAGCAGCCCGGGACCGACCGGGCCAAGGCCAACGCCGCCGTCGCGCTGAAGGAGGAGGGCGGGCTGCGCACCGGCATGGTCTCCGTGCAGCTCGACTTCGCCACGGGCGTGGACGACGCCGGTGAGGCGGCGGCTGCGGCGGGTGCCGGTATCGGTCTCGGGGCGACCCGGAAGGAAACCTCGGACGTGCGGCTGGCGGGTGCGGAGAGTGCCCGTGAGGCGCGCAGGATCGACTACGAGTTCACGTCGAGCGGCAAGGAGCAGACCCCGGCGCCGGGCACCCCGATGACGGGGGTCGTGGTGGCGGGCGTCGATTCGAAGGATGTGCCGTTCGCGGTCCGGATCAATGCGGTGAAGGGCTCGCTGAGCCGACAGGACCTCGACGCGTTCGTCGAGTCGATCAGGGTCAAGTAGCGGTCAAGCAGCGGACCAGGGGCGCTCGTTCATGCAGATCCTGCCCGGCGGCACAGCCATGTTCCTGCTCCTGTTCGGCCTGTTCCTCGGTGCGTTCGCCATCCGGTCGGCGCTGCGTCTGAACCGGGTGCTGCGGCTGGTCCGGCACGGCGAACACGCCGAGGGCCGGTGCGCGGACCGCCGGACGGTCGACCGGGGGCCGGGCATGGAGCGGAGTTACGTCACCGAGCACGTCTTCGCGTTCCGTACCCGCGACGGCCGGGACATCGAGTTCACCGACCACGCCCCGGGGCCGTTCGGATTCGAGGTCGGGGCGCCTGTCCGGGTCAGCTACGATCCGGCAGACCCCTCGGGGAGCGCCACGGTGGCGGGGCGAAGGGCGTGGGGGCCGGTGGTGATGCCCGCGGTGTTCGCGGTCGTGCTCGGGGTGTTCGCGGTGGGACTGCTGCTGGGATTCGCGGCGATGCGGGGATGGCTCTGAGACACGCCGCTCACGGGTGCGCGGGTGTCACGACCTCGCCCACGATTGTCAGCGGCGTCGCGGTGTCTGGGACCTCCGCCTCCGGCGTTGTCGTCAGTCGCGATGGCTCCGCCATCACTCCTTCCTCCGCCTTGGATTCGAAGGCCCCAGACACCGCGACTTCTCCCACTGCCAATCGTGGGCGAGGTCGTCAGAACGTGGCCCGGTCGAACGGCACCGGGAGCTTCTCCAGCGCCCCGGCCTCCCGCAGCCGCGTGTTCGCCTCGATGACGGTCTCGATGGGCGGGGACTGCGTACCGCCACGGGTGAGGTCGATGACCAGTCCACCGTGTGCGGTGCGGACGTACGTACCGGGCAGCCCCTCGGGTGCGAGGGCGGCACGGCCGGCGGAGAGGAAGACCGCCCGGCCGCAGCGGGGGTCGCTGTTCGCCAGGTCGAACCGCTCGGCCACCGCCCGGTACTGGGGCCTGTCGTACACCTGCCCGGCGTCGATCTCCCAGTTCTCCGCGAGGAGACGCAGGATCTCCGGAGCGCGCCGGATCACCTCCGCGGTTTCGTCCACCTCGCGCGACCGGAAGGCGAGCGAGACGGAGTTCACCGCGTAGTGCGAGGTACTGCCCGCGTGAATGGCCATGGACACCCGCGCCGCAGCGGGGTTCTGCGCCCACAGCGACGTCGTGTAGCCCACCACGTCGAGGTCGGGACCCGTGTTCTTCCGCTCGATGTACTCCGCCAGTGCGGGGACCGAGGGCTCCAGCACGGGATCGGACGGGAGGTCGTCACCGGACTCGTGCCATACGTCGAACGTCGGGCCGTCGATGTCCTTGAGCGCGGTGAGCGTGCCGGACCAGCGCTCGGCGATGCCCGGCACCGATTCCCCGCGGAGGCCCCAGAAACCGTTGACTACGACGTTCAGCACGACACGTTCTCCTCGGGCTCCGGTCTGCGGTTCCACACCCCGTCCGGCGTTCAGCCGGTCACGTCCCCCGGAGTGTGGATCACCTTAACCGGGATGCCCCGGTCCTCGAACATCTCTCGCGCCGCTTCGGCGACGTCCGGGTCGGACAGGTGCCACTCGACCGGCTTGCCGCGTGCCGCGTCGACCTGCCGGCTCGCCTGGTCCGCCCACCGGTCGGCGACCTTCGACGTGAGCGTCCCGGTGTCGGCGTTGTAGTAGTCCTTGCCCTTGTACCCGTACTTCGCCTCCAGGTAGGTGCCCCGCGAGGCGTCCCAGCCGTCGAAGTCGACCGGCTTGCCGGTGAGTTTGTCCAGCGGAACCCGGTACTCCTTGCCGCGGCCCACCTTGGAGATCTGCTCCTGATAACGGGCACCCATTTCGGTCGGGTAGCTCCAGACGCCCGGCTTGATTTCCTTCCAGTTGCCTTCCCCGCCGTCCTTGGCCCCTGCCGGCGGGTCCTTCAGGTCCTTGTACCAGGCCGGCTTCGGAAGGTTCTGGGCGCGCTCCAGCTCCTGCTTCCGCTTGGCCGCGTCGGCCGCCTTCTTCGCCTCGTCGGCCAGCCTCTGGGCCTCGTCGGCGGCCGCCTTCTTCTCCGGGTCGACCTCGTCGCACTTTCCGGTGAGGAACCCGACGCGCACGGACGTGCGGGCCGCGGCCATGACGCCGGTGCCCGAGCCGGGAACTCCCCAGCCGGCACCGCTGCCGTACGGGACGCGTACGAGGCCGCCCATGCCGACGGTGCAGCCCTTGAGGCCGGCCTGCTCGGCTGCATCGTCGGCGTGCTGCTGCGCTTCCTTCGCGGCCTTCTCGGCGCCCGCGACATCGCCCGCCTTGGCGGCCTTTTTCGCCTTGGCCGCGGCCTCCGACGCCTTCTCGGCCACTTCGCCGAGCTTGCCGAGTTTCCCGAGCTTGCCCAGCTTTCCGAACTTGCCGACGAGCTTGGCCTCGCCGTAGCCGGGGATGAACAGCGAGCCGATGTTCCAGAGGCCGGTGCCGATCGCCTGGCCCTCGTCGCCCCTCTTCCACATGTCGCGGACGTCGTCGCCGATGAACATGTCGTCCAGGACCTTCAGCCCGGTGCCGCCGGACGCCTTGGTCCAGTCCCAGACCGCACCGAGGTAGTCGCCCTTGGACCACTTGCCTGCGGCGTCCTTGGAGTCCTGGCTCCACTTGTCGCCGAGGCCCTTGCCGTAGTCCATCAGGCCGTTCCACGCCTCGACGGGGTGGATGATCGTGTCGAACGTGCCGGTGATGTCACCCCACAGCCCGTCGCCGACCAGACCTTCGAAGAAGCCGCCGGTCTGGTGTGCGGCGCAGGAGAAGAACGCGCCGACGCCGGAGGTGCAGCTCTCACCGGGCTTCTCGTCGCCGCCGTTGCCGCCGCCGTCCACGTCGTCGCCACCGTCCGGCTCGCCGGAGGTGTCCGCGTCGTCACCGCCGTCGTCGACCTGGGTGGCGGTATCGCCTCCGCCGGAGCTGCCGGAGCCGGAGCCGGAGCTGCCGGCGGCGTTGGAACCACCGGCCGTGTTGGAACCACCGGCTGCGCTGGAGCCGCCGGCTGCGCCGGACCCGCCGGAGTCCGAGCCGGACCCCCCGGACTCCGTACCGCCGCCTACGACGGATCCGCCCGAGTCCGTACCACCGGATGCGTCCGCGCCGCCCGAGTCCGAGCCGGACTCTCCGGACTCCGCACCCCCGGACTCCGCACCCCCGGAGTTCTTCCCGTCCCCCGCCACCACATCGCCGCCGGGCGCAGGGCACGCGCTACCGGTCAGCCGGCAGATCGCGTTCCGCATCTCATCGGTCAGCTGGGCGCCGATCCCCGTGGCAACGAGTCCGCCGATGAGGGCCACGACCACCAGGACCATGCCCAGGTATTCCATCGCGGTCTGACCGTCGTCGTCGCGGCGCCACTTGATCATCCGCGCGATGCTGAACCGCCGGTGCGGCAAACGCTGTTCGAGGGAAAGCTCGAACCAGTCGCGCGAGCTCGGCCGGAACAGCAGGACAACGACGGCTACGGGCATCACCAGTTGGGTCACGCCTCGCCCGCCGCCGTCCTGGCCGAGGGTCGCCAGCGCACCGAGGGTGAGCCAGACGTGTACGGCCAGGAGTCCGCGCCAGATCCAGATGCCGCCGGTCCGCAGATACAGCGAGAGCACAAATGCGGTCACGCTCGGCAGCGCCGCGTACAGCAGCAGTCCGAACAGCTGGCCGTCGACCTCATTGACCGCCGACGCCACCGTCAGCACACCGGCGCCGCCCAGAACCGCGGCCGCGAAGAGGACCCGGACGAGGATCAGCACCGCCTGCAACGGGCGCGGCAGCGGCTGCCTGCCCTGCTGAGTCACGGCAGCACCTCCACCGGCGCCACCCGAAACCGCAAATCCACCTATGCCAGACACGACGAGTCCCCCAGCTTGCCGGTGTGCAGCCACAGTTCAGTCACTCCACGCATCCGACCACATCGGCACCCTTCGGGCATGGGCCTCAGGGCCCAATGCAAGGCTCAAAGTTGCTGATTCCGAAGGGAGTTGCAGACCTGAAGCGGGCCAGGGAACCGCCGCCGCTACCGGCTGGGGACCTCACTCCCGAACAGCATCCACGGCGACTGGTCGAACGAGGCCACTCCGGCCAGCTGGGGCTGCATCGCGGCAATTTGATGCCGTACGGCAAGCGTGTCCGGCCAACTGTCGAAGAACGTTGTGCCGTTGATGACGACACCGCTCCAGTCGGTCGCCGCGGAAGCGCCCTCCCGGTCGACCACGAAGCCGATACAGAGAACGGAAGCCCGCCCTATCGCCTCCCGGATCGCCCGCGCGGCCACCTCCTGCTCGTCCCGTGTCAGCCGCCCGAATCCGAATTCGAGCGCGACGACTCCGTCCTCCATCCGCCGGATGCGCGCCGGAACGTCGGTGCCGCTGTTCACCCACAGCAGGAAGTCGACCCTGTCGAGCCGCTGCAGGCCGGCCAGGAGCACGAGCTGCTCCCTCGTCACCCACGAAGGGGTGCCCCACGGATCCGGCCCCGGGCCGAGGAGCGTGACCCGTCTCGTGACGGGGTGCCTGAGCCGCAGTCCCGCCGAGTCGAGATCGCCGAAGAGCGACTCGGCATCCGGTCGGCTCCAGCCGAGGTGGTACGAGTAGAAGAAACCGTCACTCATCGACACATCACCCCATGAGAGTGTGGACACCCGCTTCGGGCGAAACAGCATCGGACGAGAAGCGACCGCCCAGCGGAAACAGGTGGAGCGTGCAGATCCATGCGCGTATGGGCACACCGGACAGGCGCTCATGGCGGGCACCTGGCCGGGTGGGCTCACAGTTGGTCGCGTACGAGCGTAATCGCCCCCGCCCGCCCGGGCTTGGGCCCACGGACCCAGGGGCGGGCCCCAATGGAACAATGCGGTGGACAGGGGGCCCCAGGTCGCAGATCGTGTACCCCCATGACACGCACCGATACGCCTCCCGCATGGGACGAGCGCACCCAGCTGGCCACCTTCCTCGACTACGCCCGCGGCACCGCACGCGCGAAGTGCGAGGGCATTTCACCGGAAGATGCCCGCCGTGCCCCGCTGCCCGGCTCCCCTCTGATGACGGTCTCCGGGCTGATCAACCACCTCAGCTGGGTTGAGTACTACTGGTTCGAGGTGGCCTTCCTCGGTGGCGAGGACGAAGGGCCGTGGACGGACGAGGACCCCGACCGTGAGATGCGCATCGCGGTGGACATGCCGCTCGCCGATGTTCTGTCGGCGTACGAGGCACGGACCACCCGCTATCGCGAACTGGTCGCCTCCCACGACCTGGACACTCCGGCCAAGCGCCCGCGCAGGGACGGCCAATACCCCGATCTGCGCTGGATCGTCCTGCACCTGATCGAGGAGACCGCGCGACACAACGGTCACCTCGACGTGATCCGGGAGATCGTCGACGGCACCACCGGTTCCTAGGTCAGGGCCGGTCTCCTTGATGCTGCGGGGCCGGCGTTCCGCCGTACCCGGGCAGGACACGGAGGGGGCCATCCATCCGATGGGCGCCGTGCACGGGCTGTTCTGCACCGAGGACGAGCTGGGCAGTCCCATCGAGCAGCACCTCTCCGACGTGCTGGGCTGCACCGACAAGGACTACGAAGACGACGAAAAGTAGCCGGAGTGGTGCCGCGATCGCTTCGGTCTCGGTCCGGCTCTATCCGATCACCGCGACCCAAGGCGCAATGTGCTCGGCGACCTGGTGGGTGAAGCTGACCGGGTGCCGGTCCGGCAGCAGTTGGATCTCGCTGATGCCCAGACTCGCGTACGCCTCCGCATCCGCGAGGAACACGTCCGGCCTGTCCAGCACCGGGCCGTTGTACATCACGGTCTTCGCGATGGCGTCGTAGTCACGGCCCTCCGCATCGCAGTGCGCACGCAGCACATCGAGCTTGTGGGCCACTTCTTCCTGGTCCGTGGCGAACAGATTGCAGGCGTCCGCGTACCGGGCGACCAGCCGCAGAGTCTTCTTCTCTCCCCCGCCACCGATCATGATCGGCGGGCGCTCGCCGATCGGCTCGGGCACGCACAGCGTCTCGGCGAGCTGGTAATGACGGCCGCGGAACGGGCCGTTGTCGTCGCTCCACATCTGGAGGCAGATCAGGATCGTCTCCTCCAGCCGTTCGAACCGCTCGGCCACCGGAACCACCGGCACTCCGAGCCCGTACTGCTCCCGCTCGTACCAGGAGGCTCCGATGCCCAGCCTGGCCCTGCCGCGCGACAGCACATCGAGGCTGGTGACGATCTTCGCCAGCAGCCCGGGGTGCCGGTACATCACTCCCGTGACCATCAGGCCGAGCGTCATGCGCTCGCTCACCGCCGCGACATAGCCGAGCGTGGTGTACCCCTCCAGCATCGGGTCGTCGGCGGCGGTCTGCCCGGTCTCCATCTGGAAGTAGTGATCCATCACGGTGAACGACGCGATGCCCGCCTGTTCGGCGATCCGCACCGACTCCGCGAGCGTCGGAGCGATGAGCGCGGGGTCGGCCGGTGTCGAGTAGTTCCAGTAGTGCAAGCCGAGCTTCACGTCCGACCTCCACAGGTCAAGGGAGAGCAGGCCGGGACGGCATCGCCGCCCCGACCGAGGTGTTCAGGACTCGTGCTTGGCGTACTCGCTCGACTCGTTCGATTCATAGATTTCCACCAAGGCTGTCCGCCTCCCGATCCACCCATCGGCTACCCTACGCAGTCACTCGTCACGCTACGCGAGGCCGGAGTCATCGGCATTTCGGTACGCCCGGCCGAGCGGACCTTGCGCTCATCAGCGCGGGTACGCCGTGGATGCCGCCGGGTGTGCGGCTCACGCGATACAGCACCGTTCCTGCCGCCCGACCGACGCTTACGGGTCAAAGATGGGCCCTTCTCGGACGCGGCTTCACCTCGCTGCCGACGTCAAGGCCGCGAAGGACATCTTCGATCTCGACCGTTCATACGCCTCCGGGGAGGAATCACGTGCGCGCAGGCGGAACACGTACAAACGTCCTGGCCGCGGCACTGACTGCGGCAGCAATCGCGGGAGGCGTCACAGCATCGGCGAACTTCGCTCCCCGGACACCCGCAGCGGCAGACCGGGCCCGGCTGTCCCGGCTCGCACAGAGCTACCTGCAACAACGCGCCGACCTGGTGACCCGGACCGCCGCACGGTCCCCCAACGCCGCCGAACCGCCGGCCGCGGCCACCACGTCGATGCGAACCGAGCTACGGGCGGAGTTCGCCGCGCTGGTCCGTCAAGGCCGCGTCTACCAGCATGTCGACGGCGGGTACATCCGCGCTGCGGTCGACGTGACGGTGAACGATGCAGCCGAGGAAGGGGGCGCCGTGACCCTGCGCGTGACAGAGGACACCCGCCTCTACTACCCGTTCACATCCGCTCAAGTCGCGGACGGAGCCCCGGAGTGCGAGGAGTACTCGCTTCCCCACACACTGACCTTTGTCCGTGGTCCTTCGGGGTCCTGGCTGCTCGCCTCGGACGAGGCCGAGCTGAGCGGCGGGCCCGCGCCGAGTACACAAGTCGTCGCGTCCGGCACGGCGTGAGCTTCTCCCCGGCCGCTTCACCGCCCTGCCGCAGCCCTCCGTTGACCCCCGCAGCGTAATTTCGGCCACCCGGACATCCCCGGCGGCCTGCCCGGGGCAAGCGGGAGGGGCATCAGCGCAGGCAAGCCGAAGCTGCCCCCGCCGATGCCCCGCTGAGCGCCGTTACCTGCCCGGCTTGAACGCGCCTTCCGCCGGGTGCGCGAACGCCTCCACCGTGGTGTTCTTCCCGGCCGACGCCCCCTTGAGCGCCAGCTGCCCTCCCATCACCCGCAAGTCCAGGTAGAAGCGCACCACGCCCCGCTCGGCCTTCAGGCCGTGGATGCGGGAGTCGATGTAGCCGAGCTTGTTCAGCTTCTGCCTCACCTGAATCGTGGTGGGCTTGTCCAGGCCGATCAGCGCCTGGGTAATGCGTTTGCCATGCTCACGGCCCTCACACGCCTCCACTCCCTTCAGCCTGGGCTGCTCAGGCGCAGCAGTGGGGGACGGCACGTCCGTGGGCGGCTTCTCGCCCACCGGCAGCAGCTCGCTCGGCCGCGTGGGCGGATGCTCACCCGGGCCCGGATCATCCGACTCCGTCGCCGCCGGGGCATCCGGCACGCATGGCACACCCACCCGCTCCAGCATCTCCATAAACGCCACCTGCGCATCCGGGCTGGGGCTGGTAGCGGCCGCCTGCGCGCCCACGCTGCTCGCGGTGTTCTGCTGCTGTCCCCCGGCCTGCTCGCTGCCGCACGCAGCCAGCACCACCACCGCGAGTGCTGCCGCCCCCATGCCCGTAAGAACTCTGTTCAACGTCATGAACGCATCGTCACGGACCAGCCTGCCAGCACACATGAGTATGCGTACTCGCGTGGACCCTTTCAACAAGCCCGCAGGGAGGGCGAGTTGGCTCCCGTTCCAAGCACGGCGCCCGCTCCGCTACGCCCCACCCACTCGCATTCTTCAGGACTGGCTTCGCAGTCATCTGCTCCGCCCACTCACGCAGGACCTTGCTTGCTTCAAGCAGGTGACGATGCCAGTCCTGGCCACCGCATCCCAGGATCTCGGGGATCAGGTTCCCCGTTCCCCACCCAGTAGTCTGATGCGATGGTCGATGTGGGGGTAAGCGAGCTGCGGCGAAGCCGCGAGCAGCTCGCGAAACAGGGAGAGGCCGCCGAGCAAGCAGGGGATGGCGCGATCAGCGGATTACTACTCTTCTATGCTGCCGAGTGCGGGTTGAAGGCCGAGGTGCTGCGCTGGATTTTGCAGCGCGAGGACACTTCCGCCCTACCCAGTGACCTGCGATCGCACAATCTGCGCCGCCTGGCCAAGGCACTGAATCTTCAGGACCCCACCCCCGGGCAAGACCCATTGCGCTGCCGTCGGCACAAGGACAGCACCTGGGTCGAGAGCCACCAGCTGCATGAGGCATGGCGCTATGGTGCAGAACTGTGCGCAGATGATCAGAAAGCTGCGTTGGAAGCCCTGAAGTCACTGGTGAAGGACGCCAGGAAAGGATCTTGAGCGTTATGGCCGGCAAGCTCTTCACCTGGGTGGACATCGATTCTCAACTGGCGGAGGCGGCTGTCGAGGGTCAGTGGCCGCAGTGGCTGCTGGAGGTCGACGCCTGGTGGGACACCCTGGAGCTGACGGTTCGCCCGGGTACTGAGACCGCGGCCGTCCGCGACTGGCTGGACGGCCAGTTCGGCCTCGGATCAGTAGCCGAACATGACGCGGGCCTGGAACTCGCCCTGGATCGCCCCGCAGCTCACGGCCCCCAGTCGCTACCTGTGCGCCTGGTCGAAGCGATTGATTCCGGAGCGGCCCCACGCCGTCCAAAGCTCAGCGAACGTCGTGTCACCTCGGCTCTGGGGGACGCCCTGCCGCGCCCCAAAAAAGCTCAGTTCGCCGGCGACAAACAACTCTTCGCATTCCACTCCTTCAAGGGCGGTGTGGGACGCACGTTGCACGCCGTGGCGCTGGCTGACTTCCTGGCCTCCCAGGGCCAGCATGTTCTCCTCGTGGACGCGGACCTGGAGGCCCCTGGCGTCACCTGGATGTACCAAGCGCAGGGGGGACGCTGCGATATCGCGTACGAGGACGTCCTCGCGCTCCTGCACTCTTCCAAGCAGGGTGACCCCACGCAGGCGGTGGAAATCGCTGCCGCGTATCTTCCCAACCAGCGTGTCTCACGCTATGCGGGGCCAGGGCGCGTGACCGTGCTTCCCGTCAGCCGACGTACTCGGCTCGGCCCGCCCCGAATCGGCCCCACCGACCTTTTGACCGAAGACCGTTCACCGTACTTCCTCAGTGAATCCCTTGCGGCCCTCGCTGTCGCGGCCGAGGCCGACACCGTCGTACTGGACTTGCGAGCCGGAGCGTCTGAACTGGCGGCGCCCATCTTGCTGGACCCCCGCGTGACGCGGATCTTCGTCACCACAGTCAGTAGCCAGTCCCTTCAGGGGACCGAGACCATGATCCGGCAGTTGGGAGCCCAATCTCCGGCGGTAGCACGGACGGATCCGACTCCCGGCGCGATCGTGACGCAGTACCGGCTCGACGTCCATGACCTCCATGCCGAGGAGGCACGAAGGGGGCTGTCCGCAGCGCTGTCGTCCACCATTGCCATGGCGACCACTGATGAGTACACCTCAGAAGACCTTTCGGTGGACAAACAGGTTCTGACCGAGCCGCTACTGAGTCCGTTCCGCGAAGAACTGCTCGCGCTTCCTCAGAGCTGGGACGCAGTTGTGGAAGTCGTCCGACGCTGCGGTCTGCCCAGGTTGCTCAGCGAGTTCGCACCAAGCACTACGCAGTCGGCGCCGTCGTCCGCGGACGAGCCGTCAACCCTGGACGAGCGTCGACGTGCGCTGGAAGGCACAGCAAGTCGTCTCGTCTTCGCTGAGCGACAGGGTATGGACTCCGGTCTCGGTTTCCTCACGACCGAGCCGGTACGTCGCCTGATCGCAGATCACAGCACCGACCTTCCAGTAGCGGTCGTCGTAGGCGCGAAAGGGGCAGGCAAGACATTCACGTTCGCCAGGATGTGCACCGCAGGGACATGGGATGCCTTCGCGCGCGAGAACGGTCAGAGCGTCGAGCGGACAGCAATGGTCATTCCTGTCCTGGACCCGGCCAACATCGCGGAGCCGCAAACCGGTGTGTTTTCACCGCAGAAACTCAGAGACCGCGCGGCAGGTGGGCCAGGCGTCACCGCTGATGAAATCCGCAGCCATCTGAATGCCGGCCTCGGGGACGCACGGGCCCATGACACAGAGTTCTGGAGGCAGCGCTGGCTGGAATGCCTGGCTTGGTCAGCCGGTGCTGCACATGAGGAACCGGCTGAAGAATTCCTCATCCATCGGACCCTGGACACGTCCGGAGCCTGTCTCTTCGTGATCGATGGCTTGGAGGACTGGCTGGAGTCTCTGGATGCGGAACCTCGGCGCATCGCCCTGCGGACATTGCTGATCGAGGTTCCGGCCTGGCTCCGTCGCCTTCGCCATCGCTCGCTCGGCCTCGTGGTATTCGTGCGTCAGGACCTGGTCCGCGCGGCGATCAAGCAGAACCTCGGGCAGTTCCTCGACCGCTACGCCCCCTACGAGCTCCGCTGGGACACCGAAGACGCACTCCGGCTCTCGCTGTGGATTGCGTCAAGTGCCAACGCTGTCAGGACGCCGGAGCCGCCGATCGCGGACATGGCCTTCGAGGAAATCGTCCATGCGCTCCTTCCCCTCTGGGGCGCGAAGCTCGGCACCGAGAATTCACGTGAAGCATGGACAGAGCGGTGGGTCCCTGCGGCTCTCGCGGACTTCAATGAACAGATCCAAGCCCGCGATGTCGTCCGCTTCCTGCGTGAGGCAGCTGCCGCTTCTGCCGGCGACGAGCGCTGGCCGGACCGAGTGTTGACCCCGGCGGCCATGCGTCGCGCCTTGGGTGCGTGCAGCCGTGCGAAGGTGGAGGAGATCAACCAGGAGAATCCTCGCCTCGGGAAACTCTTGCGGCACATGGCAACCTTCTCGGACTCCGTCAAGATGCCCTTTGATGCAGCTGACCTGAACCTGATCCCTGATGATGCCGAAGCCCTGGAGCAGTGGGGCGCACTGGCCAGAGACGCCGACGGGCGCTACCGCATGCCGGAAATCTACCGGCACGCCCTCGGCTTCCGTACACAGGGCAGAGCACGCGTGGTTCGGGGCTTGTGAAGACAGGAAGACCGTTCTTTTCTGGCGGTAGCGACGCCTTCTTGCCGGAGCGCCTCGGTGTCAGGGCTCGGGCAGCCAGTCCGTCGCGGCCTTGACAACCCGCTTGCCGAGTGGCGTGAGTTTCATGGGACGGCCTCGTTTGCGCGGCGGTCTGCGGCGTGGTCGTCATACGCCCATTGTCTCGGCTTCGTGTCATTTCCTCGAGCGAGCGCGAAACAGCCGGCGGCTTCTCAGTCCTGATCCGCGTCGTCCGTTGCGTGGGGAAGCAGGGGAAACAGCCGGGTGATGAGGGCCACCGGTCGAGCGCTGTCGGGCCGCGCCAGGGGGCGTTGTTCGCGGTCTTGGTAGGGCGCGAGCGTCCGTCGGATCGTGTCCGCGACCCGGCTCATCTCTTCAGGTGTCAGATAGGCGACGAAGCTGAAGGCTTCATCGTGACGCCACTCGGCGGGCGCCTGGTCTCGCTGGGCCAGCCATCGCTGCCAGCTCTCGTCCTCCAGCCCCCGGGCCAAGTCACCGAACTGCTCCTCTGCGGACGCGTCAGCAGCGGAGTTGTGCTGCCTCAGGCGCCAGGGGCGTGCACGGCCCCCGTTGTGAGGGGCTTCTTCGATGTATCCGTGGCGCGCGAGCTGCCGTAGGTGAAATGAGCAGAGACCAGAGCTGTAACCCAGCCGGGAGGCGGCTTCGGTAGCCGTGACAGTGCCAACTTCCGCGAGCAGGTTCAGCAGGGCTGTGCGGACATCGTGCTCACGCAATTCGTCGCCGGTGTTACGTGCCTGGTCGCGGGGCGTGTTGAGGTCATCTTCAGTCACTTTGCAAAGTCTGCTACTTTGCAAAGAGCTTGGCAAGCGGTCCTTGCTTGAAGGCATCAGGCCACGGTGACGTCCGCGGCGTCTGTGGCGTGCGCAGAAGGGGAGACAGTGATGTCTGTTCGTCACGAGCGGTCCCGTCCCGTTGACCGGCGAGCCCATGTGCAGGGCCGCCCCGTCGACTCCTATCCGGCTCTGCCACCGGAGACGGAACGGGGTTCGGTGCGCCGGGTCACGGTGGTGGGTGAAGAGATTCTGAGCCGTCCGTGCCAGGAGGTGACCGAGTTCGGCTCTCCCGAGTTGTCGGCCTTGATCGACGACATGTTCCTGACCATGCATGTGGCCGACGGCGCCGGGCTGGCTGCCAACCAGGTCGGCGTCGACCTGCGGCTGTTCGTGTATGACTGCCCGGACGACGATGGTGTCCGGCATGTCGGACACATCATCAACCCGGTTCTGGAGCAGCCCGATCCGGGCAACCGCCGACTCATTGACGACTTCGAGGGCTGCCTGTCCGTGCCTGGTGCCGCCATGGCTGTCCCCCGCACCGATCTTGCAGTCGCTCGCGGGTTCGACAAGGACGGAATTCCGCTCGTCATCGAAGGGGCGGGTTACTTCGCCCGGTGCCTGCAGCACGAGACCGACCATCTCTTCGGTCACACATATCTCGACCGGCTCTCCAAGCGGGATCGCAAGGACGCGCTGCGACAGATGGAATACCACCGTGAGGATGTCTTCGCGCAACGCGCGATCAAGGCCGCGAGCCTGGGCCGGTGAGATGCTTACCAGCCGCCGACGGCGCCTTCCGACGGCATCGTCCGCCGTGGAACTCGGCTTCGCCGGCGACGGGGTGGCAAACGGGCGAGCGTCGAACTGCTGGTACTTCCGGTGCTCGGACGGCTTGATCTACTGGGACTCTTGCAGAAAGCCCCGGCGTTCACGACCAACGGAGTCGTTCACCCCGCAGAGCCGCCTCCGGCATGGCGCCGGAGGCGGCTCGCTACGGGATCGTGGCCGGTGATGCCGTGTGCGGGTCAGCCCACGCCGATGGCTTCCAGCATCGCGGCTGTGACGTGATCGGCGGCGTTGCGGTGGCCCCGGGCGTTGGGGTGGACGAGGGCCGGCTGGTCAGGGACGCGGGTGAAGATGCCTTCCACCCACTTACCGGTGTCGCAGACGCTGTGGTTGCGGGAGGAGTCGTAGAGGTCGACGAAGCGGGCGGAGTCGTGTGCGCCGACCGATTTCTCGATTGTCTTGTTGAGGGGTTCCAGGACGTCGCTGCGCAGCCAGTCCAGGTCGCCCTGGGTGATCGAGCCGAACTGTTCCAGGTCGTTGTAGCGGCACTTGGAGGTGTCCTTGGGGATGACCGTGGGGTAACCGACGGCCAGGATCTTCGCGTGTGGGGCGCGCTCGTGGAGCACGGTGAGCATCTCGTCGTATTCCTGGCTCACCTTGTTCAGCCGGCTGGGGATGTCGCCGGCGAGTTCGTCCCGGCAGGGGGTGCCCACGCCGCCGCTTCCCGCGCCCACTTGGAGGCATTGGAAGAGGACGTCGGCGAAGCCGAGGGTGTTGCCGCCCGCGCCGACGGTGACCACGTCGGTGCCGGGGCCCACCGCCGCGGACTGGGGAGGCACTGCGGGGAAGGGGTAGTCCGGGTCCTCGGAGAAGGGCGGCAGGTGACGGCCGATCGGTTCCTGTGCCCTGAAGGTGACGTTCTCGATCGTGGCGGCGCCACAGCTGACGTTGACCAGGTCGAAGAGCGAGCCGAGATCGCGGTCGATTACCTGCGGGTAGGACTGGTCGGTGCGCTCGCAACCGTCGCGAGGGACTTCGAAGGTGTCGCCCGCGGCGGGGATGACCCCGGCGGTGTAGGAGTCACCCAGGGCGACCCACTGGTGGGCCCCCGCCGCCGCGGCGGGTTGCGCCCCGGCGAGTTGTGCGGGCGCGAGGGCGCCTGCGGCGAGAGCTGTGACCGAGCCCAGCAGGGCCAGACGAGTGCGGAAGCTTGCCACGAATCCTCCAGGGATGCGGTTTTGGCGTCGCTTTGACCCTAAGCAGATGGTCACTTACCGCACTAGATCCGATACGGACAGTCATGAGTTGATTGGCAGACGCGCATTGCGACCAGCCCGGATCCGCGTGGCGACCAGTCACGCCCGTTCTGCAACAGACCTGACTCAGTACCTGCGCTTCACAGAGATGGTTTTGACCGGCTGTTCTATCCCGGCTCGACGCACAGACTCTCAGCGGCTGTCTTGTTTCGATCTGCGACGGTAGCTGCGGAAGACGAGGTGCGTGCGGTCCCTGCCGCTGTCACGCTGCGCGGATGAACCGTGACACTTGACCCCTTGGGTGTCACATTCGTTCCTGCCCCCACCGGGCGACCGTGCGACCGCCCAGCCGTGAATGTCAACGGGGCAACAGGACCCAGGACTTGGTACCCCGCTGCGGCGGGCCGGCCTCGCAGGTACCCCACTCCCCGCCCCAGTCGTCCACCACGGCCGCGAGCAGCCACAGCGCCCGCCGACGGCGCGTCTCGCAGAGCATGGCCATGTCCGGTTCGGGGTGGTGGGGGTGCTGGTCCCAGACGAGGAGGCGGAGCGCGTCGTCCCGGTGGCGCAGGGATACGTACAGCTCCTTTCCCGGGCTCATCCTGGCCGTGACGGCGATGAGTTCGGCCGCAGCGTGCGTGGCCGGCCAGACGTACGGGGCGAGCCCGTGCACCTCCAGAGCGGCGGCGATCGCCGTACGCCCGATGAACGCGCTACGGACATCGCCCGGCAGTGTGAAGCTCAGCGTGAGGCCGCGCACGGAACGGCCCTTGGAGCGCAGATAGGGCTGCGGGAGTTGCTGGTGTGGGGTGCGGGATGCAGCCGAGGGCGGATTCGGATGGGGATGCGGGTGGGGGTGGGGGTGCGGATGCGGATACAGGCCCGCCGTACGCGCCTCGGCGAGAGCCGGGCAGATTGCGGTGAATGGAGATGAGTGCATGACTGACTCCCCTGATACGGGTGGCGAGTTGGCGGTATCCCTCTTTCGCGTGGGCGCGCACAGGTGGCTCACACTGTTGCGCTGCGGACGAGCAGTGGCCTGTCTCCCTGACACGGGCTTGCCCCTCCCAGGGAAGGAGATTGCGGGCAGGACCGCGCGATGCACTTCCGGCTCGTCGCCGCTGTGTGAGCGGTGCGTAACCCAACGTAGCGCAGCGATGGCACCCGTGTCGCCAAATTGGAGGCAATTGCCTCTCATCTGTTGGACTGGCCACCCTGTGCGGCGGCAGACTGTGACCACAGTCCGTGGAAGAGAGGGCACATGCCGAGCAGCTCCACTCCGACAGAGCGCCAGAAGCGACTCGGTGCCGAACTGCGCAAGATGCGCGTCGCAGCCGAGGCAACCACCGCTTACGCGGCCGGCTTGCTGGGCATCGACCGGACGAAGATCTCCAACATGGAGGTCGGCGTCCGCCCGATCGCGCCTGCGCGCGTCCGCACGCTGGCCTGCAACTACGCCTGCGCCGATGCTCTTTACGTCGATGCGCTCGTAGAGATGGCCGAACAGCGCGAACGCGGCTGGTGGGAGCAGTACAGGGGCACGCTCCCGTCAGGCCTGCTGGATATCGCCGAGCTCGAATGGCATGCGGCCCGCATCCGTACAGCACAGACCGTCCACCTTCCCGGCCTGCTACATACCGACGGATACGCCCGCGCAGTATTCGGCGCAGTTCTGCCCCAGCTGTCCCGTCTGGAGATCGAGTTGCGGGTGGCGCACCGGATGGAGAGACAGCAGGTACTCGACCGCGAATCCCCCATCGACTACGTGGGCTACGTCCACGAAGCCGCCCTGCGCATGCAGTTCGGCGGCCGGAACGTCGCACTGGAGCAACTGCTCCATCTGTGCGAGATGTCAGAGCGCGAACACATCGAAGTACGGGTAGTTCCAGTCGGCCGAGGCGCTTTCCCTGGGGCCGGGCACGCGCTCCTCTACGCCCACGGCGCCGTACCCCAGCTCGACACCGTGCAGCTCGATTCAGCTCACGGCCCCGAATTCATGCACGCGGAAGCGCAGCTGACCAAATACCGTGCCCACCTGGACTGGATGGAGGATGCCTCGCTGCCTTCTGCCGAGTCCCGGGACTTCATTCACGCCATCTCCCGCCAATTTTAAGGACGTTCAGCATGCCCGAAATCGACTGGGAAGAGCCCTACTGCGGCGAAGGAAACAACTGCTTCAGGCTCGGCACAGACACAGAAGGCAACGGCTTCATCGCTATCCGGGGCAAGGAGGATCGTTACCTCACCGACAGCCGGGAGGCGCTCCAGCAGATGATCCGCGACATCAAGGCCGGCAAGGCCGACCACCTGCTGTAGCGGCAAGGGCCCGGCACCGCGACGTGTTCGCGGCGCCGGGCCCCTGTGTGGGCGCGGGTGCCTCAGGAAGAGGTGCCGCGCGGGAAGGAGACCTCCACGCGGCGGTTCTTCTTGCGGCCCTCTTCCGTGCCGTTGTTGGCGATCGGGTACTGCTCGCCGTAACCGCGGATATCGAAGCTGACGGTCGAGCCCAGCTCCTTGACCAGCACCGACTGCACAGCGTTGGCGCGCTGCTTGGACAGCACGTCGCCGTGGGCCGACGAGCCGAGATTGTCGGTGAAGCCGAAAACGCGCACCTTGGTGGCGTTCTGCTTCTTGATCTCGGCGGCGATGGCCGCGATACGCGAGTTGGCGGCGGAGCTCAGCTTGGCGCTGTCCTTGCCGAAGAGGACTTCGGCCTGAAGCGCGAACTTGACGTTTGCATTGCTGTCCTCGCGGCGCTCTTCACCGCCCTCGTCCTCGATCACCTGGACGATGTCGAGAACCTTGGCGGGGGCGAGAGTGCCACCTTCGGGCATCTTCAGGTCGGGGTCGTTCGGGTCGATCTTGACGGGCGGCACAGACGTGGCCTCAGTGCCGGGCGGCACGCTGGGGCCGTCGTCGGCGACCACGTTCGACGCCCCCAAGAAGGTTGCACTCGCTGTGAGCAACGCGACTGCGACGACATGGCCCGCAATCCGCCGCGGCCTGCGGCGTGTCAGGGTGTGGGTCATGTCGATCATCACCCAGAAATCTTCAGCGAGGCAGTGGCGAAGGTCGGCAGGGTGAAGTCGACTTCAGTACTGGTGGCGGGAGGAGCTGGGAACTGCATGAAGACGGAGACCGACCCTCCGGCCGAAATCGCTGCCAGCCCGGTTGTGCAGAGGCATCGCCCATCCGTGTCCCGAAGAATGTAGTAACGCTTCTTGCCGACCTTGTCCACAAGTGTCGCGCCTGCTACAGAATTCGGGTTCCTGGCCACGATGGTGCTCTCACTACCCGACCACTGAGAGCCACTGCTAATCGTGTCGCTCTCATTCTTGATCACGCCACTGACAGTAATGAACCCGCCACTATCGCGCTTTACCTCATTGACGACAAGAATCAGCCCATCACGACCATTGACTTGCGCGAGCTTTACATTCGCGTCCACATTGTCGCCGGCAGCTGTGTCCTCCTGCTTTGCGCCCTCGTCCTCTTCCGAGGGCTTAGACGGAGTAGAGGATGGTGACGAATCAGCGCCATTAGTCTTTCCCCCGCCGTCATCAGTGCCGCAACCAACAGCGGCCAGGGCCAGCGCCGCCGCCAGCGAGACGGCAGCCATTACCCTTCGGGACTTGGCGGAGCGCCGAATGCTCATGGGTTCTGATTCCTTTACTCGTCGTTCGCTGTCAATTGTCGACCAGGCGCACGTCGTAGAGACGCTTTTTCACCTCGGACCAGGGCGGGGGGTTGCTCGGCTCGATTTTGACCACCCCAGCGTCCCCGCACGGGAAGATGTACAAGTCCTGGTCACCGTCATCGTTGAAGTCGAATGCCTTCCACCTGATGCAACGGAACTCGACAATGGCAGTGGCCTTGGCCTTGGCGCGCGTCTCCTCCGAACCGGGAAGAACCGACGAGTTGACCGGTTTACGGCCCTTGACATTAACCGTGATCCGGTCTCGATAGAGGCCTGCACGTGTCGGCTGGCAGCCACCGGGGCTGACGATGTCAGCCTGATTCGCTGCGGCAAGTCCCTGAGCCGCAGGACACCCGGTAACCTCGTGGACCTGAAGAAACTGCTGCAGCATGTTCCCAGGGAGCGACGCGAGGAACGGGGCCCCAAAGTCCTCACGAGTCTGTTGAGCGGCAGCCAGTGCGGCAGCGTCCGCCGCGCCCTGGGCTCCATTGCGCAAGGCCGCAGCCTTGCCGACGGCAAAGAATGCGAACACGAGGAAGAGCAGGCCCGCCACCATCATCATGTAGATGGGGAAGGCCTGCCCTGCATCGCGGCGGCTACGTCCGATCACTTGCCCCCCGAGGTGATGGAGGTCACAAGGCCGTCGATCCGCTCCGAGATGTTGCCACCGATGCCCGTAGCCATGATCGCCCCGATGATCGCCACGACCACCAGGATGATGCCCAGGTACTCGAACGCCGTCTGGCCGCGGTCCTTGGCCTCGTAGCGCTTCTGGATCGCGCTGACCGCGGTGTTGGCCCAGCCATTGACGCGCACGGCGGTCTTCAGGGTGATGTTCGGCATGGAATTCCCCTCCGGGTTCGGCCGACCGGTAGTCGGCCGACTCACACGTTTTCTGGGCGTCGCCTGCGGTACCGGCTTCCTCCTGGCCGGTGCCGCTGGCGACGTGAGAAACATACGGTGACGTTCCCTGCTCACTGGAGGGCCCCAGGGCCCATTCCCGGGCCCAAAGCGTGAGTTGGGCCTCCCGCGCCGGTACGTGCGTGGCCCCACGCCCCGCACGTACCACCATGCTCCCGCTGCGACGCTCAGCCACGGTGACCACCGGCCCCGTGCGCTCCTGGTCCCGCCACGGGCGCCGTGCCGAGCCAGCGGGCGATGGCCTCGCTGCGGCTGGCGCTGTGCAGCTTGGTGAAGATGCGGTTGATGTGGTTCTTGACCGTCTTCTCGCTGATGAAGCAGGTGGCGGCGATCTGCTGATTGCTCATGCCGGAAGCGATCAGCTCCATGACCTCCACCTCCCGTGAACTCAGCCCGTACTGCCGTCTGTTGAGGGCCAGGCCCGATCCCCCGGCCATGGAAGACTGTGCCACAACTGGTTGCAGATGCGAAAGACCCTGTGATGGCCGGACCTGTCGCGCCGCAGGTGGAGACGGTTCCGGCTTGGGTGCATGTGCAGGCGCACCGTGTTGCTGTACGGAACTCCGGGCGTGGCCGTCGTAGCCGGCCCCCGAGTACGGAACGCCCGTGGTCAGGGCCGTGCCGAGGCCCTCCGGGAGTGGTCGCCCCTGTGGTCCGGGGTCCTGTCGCATGTGGGCCAGGAGGGCATTGGCCGCGGTGGCGGTGAAGTGGGCCCGGCCGTTCTTGGTGTCACGGACGGCCTGCACCAACTGGTCAGCCGTGAACTCGCCGTGGACCAGATAACCGCCCGCGCCGAGCCGCAGTGCCTCGCGGACGACCTCGCTCTCACGGCTGTAGGTCAGCATCATCACGGGTGCGATCTGGACGAGGTGCGGGAGTGCAGAGATGCCGTCGACGCCCGGCATGCGTACGTCGAGCAGGACGACGTCCGGACGGTGGCGTACGGCCATGTCGTAGGCCTGGCGGCCGTCGGCGGCCTCGGCCACGACTTCGATGTCCTCGCGGCCGGAGAGCAGTACGCCGAGGCCGGCCCTCACGACGGGGTTGTCGTCGGCGACGACGACGCGCAGGGCACTCGGTGCAGGGAAGGGGGACAGGGGCTCGGATGTCGCGGACTGCGGGGGGACGGGGGCTGGAACGGTGACGGGGACCGCGGAGGATCCGGTGTCCGAGGTGAGCGGGGTGACATGCGAGGACGTGTGCTGGGAGGCGTGGTTCCGGGCTGCCCAGTTCTGGCCCGACGCGCGGGAGACGTCGTCCGGCATCTGCGACCTCCTCTCAGGGGGTTTATGGGGGGTGAGGGTGGAGTTGGAGCTGTGCGGTTCAGTCGGGTCGTGGTACGCCGGGAGGGGTGCTGAGAGCGGCTATCGGGAGTTCCAGGCGTACCTCCGTGCCTTTGGCCGCCTGGCCCCTTCCGATACGGATCCGGGCGCCGATGGATGCGGCGCGTTCGACCATGCCGACCAGGCCGAAGTGTCCGGCTTGCCGGAGGTCGTCGAGCGTCGTGCCCGGGGGCAGGCCGCGCCCGTCGTCGTACACGCTGACGCGCAGGACATCGCCCTTCACGCCGACCAGTACGACGAGGTAGGTGGGTTGCGCATGGCGGTGGGCGTTCTCCATCGCTTCGGAGGCGACGGTGAGCAGGTGACGCGCGACGGCCTGGGGGACGTGCGGGATGGGTGCGTCGTCGAGGAGCCGGAAGGTGGCCGTGAGTCCGTGGCGCCGCGTGAAGTCGTCCGCACGGGCCCGAAGTTCCCGTACGACGTCCACACCACCGTCGAGTCCGGACTCCCGGCGCAGGTCGGAGAGGAGTTCGCGGGACTCGGCGGCGGCCCGGCGTGCGGCGCGGGCGACCAGTTCGGCCTGGTGTTTGACGGTGAGCGGGTCCATGCGGTCGGAGGAGCCGGCCAGGCCGTCGGCGGCCAGCGCCAGACCGTGCAGGGTCTTCGCGACCGAGTCGTGCATTTCTCGGGCGAGCCGGGTGCGTTCGCCCTCCACGGCCTCGCTGACGGCGAGGCGGGCCCTGGTCTCGGTGAGGGCCTGGCTGGCCGTCCCGAAGCGGAGAAGCAGATTGCGCAGGGTGACGCCGACGGCGCCGGCGATCATGCAGAAGCCGGGGAGGAGGAGCGCCGTGGCGTCGGCGGGTCTCAGTTTCGCGTCGGTGCTGTACACACCGAGGACGATGACGATCTGAAGCGCGGTGAAGACCGCCGCGCCGCGCCAGCCGTAGACGAGGCCGGCCAGCAACGGGGTGCACACGGTGACGTAGGCGAGGGTGGACTCGGGGCTGGCGGTGATCAGCAGCAGGGCGCCGAAGAAGGCGTCTATGCCGAGCAGCCAGGGGTGGCGCAGGAGGACAGGTCCGAAGCGTTCCCAGTCGCGGAACAGGACGTACGAGCCCATGAAGGTGACAAGAATGGCCGAGCCGATGAGCCCGGAGGCCAGTCCCTTCGCGGTGTGGCCGATCGCGAACGGTGTGGCCATGGCGATCATCGCGAGCCGGAAGCCGAAGACCTGTCGGCACATCGCCTGAAGTGCATTGACCTGGATCGCGAACGCCGGGCGCGCTCCGGGATCGGCGATCGCCTGACGCACCTCAGCATTCAGTCCGGTCTGGATGCCGCCGAGCTGGAACGACATGAGCCTGTCACCTCCTTCCGACCGTCCTGCCCACCGTCCGCCTCGTTCACGTCATCCGCCCGTGAGGAAGCCGAAGTCGATGTTGGCTCCGTAGACGAAGCCGACCGTCAGCAGCACCAGGGTTCCGGGAAGGAGGAAGGTCGTGACCGCGAAGGTCGCCTTGGGGACGGCCCTGGCGGCCTTGCGCCGGGCGTTCTGCGCGTCGGTGCGCCGCATGTCGTTGGCGATCTGGATCAGCGTCTCGACGATCGGCGCACCCAGCTCCTCGCCCTGCTGGAGCGTGGTCACGAACATCGCGACCTGCTCCGAGTCATTGCGTTTGCGCAGCTGATCGAAGGCCTCGCGGCGGCTGACGCCCATGTCCATCTGGCGCAGCGTGATGCGGAGCTCGTCGGCCCAGGGCCCCTCGTACTTCTCGGCGACGCGTCCCAGCGCCTGGCGGAAGCCGAGGCCCGCCGAGACGACGACGGCGAGGACATCGAGGAAGTCGGGGAGCGTCCGGTCGATGTGGTCACGGCGGATGCGGACCGCCGACCAGATGCCGACCTCGACCCAGAAGAGGCCGAAGGCGATCAGCAGCAGCGCGAAGAAGATCTGGCCGCGCATGAGCATCGTGAAGGCGCCGAGCGCGCCGAGTCCGCCGTAGACGGCGCGGCGGGCGGCGTAGCGGTCGATGGTCAGACCGCCCGGGTTGCCCGCCAGGTCGATCTGGCGCCGCTTCTTGTTGACGGCCTTGGGGCCCATCATCCGCAGGACCGCGGGAGCCCAGCGCATGCCGAGACGGTCGATGCCGGAGCCGACCGCGCTGGTGCGGGTGGAGCCGACCTCCAGGGCGATAGCGAGGTCGCCGGGGAGCTTCGCGTCGCGCCGGTACATGCGGATACCGGCGATCGCTCCGTACACCGCCAGGCCCATGACGCCGGCGAGCAGCAGGCCCATGTGCGCCCCGCCCATCAGACGTCGATCCGGGACATGCGGCGGATCACGATGAATCCGATCGCGTACAGAGCGATGGAGATGACCACCGCGACCTGGCCGATGAAAGCGCCGGTCATGCGGTCGAGTGCGCCGGGCATGACCGCGTTCATCAGGAGCATGGCGCCCAGGCCGAAGATCGGGACGGCGTAGGCGGTGACAGTGACTTGGGAGAGCTGGGTCTTGACCTCGCGCCGGGTCTCCTTGCGCTCCTCCAGCGTTTCGGTGAGGTTGCGCAGGGAGCTGACGACCGTACCGCCGGCCCGGTTGGACAGGACGAGGGTGGTCACCAGGACGACGAGTTCGCGGGAGGGCAGCCGGTCGGTCAGCTCACTCATCGCGTCTTCGAGGGATTCGCCGACGGCGAGGCGACGGGAGACCCGGGCCAGTTCCTCGCCGGCCGGGTTCTCCATCTCGTCGGCCGCCATGCCGATGGACGTGCGCAGCGCTAGGCCGGCCTGGGTGGCGTTGGCGAGGATGCGGGCGAGTTCGGGAAGCTGGTTGATGAAGCGTTCGGTGCGTTTGGTCCGCTCCCAGTTCAGGAAGGCGTTGGTGCCCCAGAGGCCGATGAGTGCGGCAACGGGCCCGAAGAAGCTGGCGAGCATCGACGAGGCGATCATCCAGAGGCCGGCCATGGCGGCGAGCGCGTAGACGAAGAACTCGCCCGGTGTGATGTCGAGGCCGGTGGCGGCGAGCTTCAGTTCGAGCTTCCGGCCCAGGCCGGTCTTGCGCAGCCTGCTGTCGAGTCCCCGGAAGCGGCGGCGGCGACCGGTTTCCGGGATGTGGCCGGTGTGCGAAAGGCGGTCCACCAGGGCGTCCCGGTCGGCCTTCCCGCCGGAGTAGGCGTGCAGGCCGGTGACACCCGTGACGCCGGCGAGCAGCGTCACGCCGATCGTGAGTAGAGGGAGATTTGTCATGGCACGGTACCTAGTTGGCCTCTCGGGTGGCGAGCTGTTCGGCGGAATCGGCGACCCCGAAGGCCTGCGGGACGGGCTGGCTGGCCATGTAGAGGCGATCGGCGATCTTGCGCGGGATCGGGAGGTACCGGAACTCGCCGTTGATCCGCCCCTCGGCGTCCATCGGCCGGGCATCGAACCGGGCGACGGTCACGATGCGGTACGGGTCGCGGCCGTGCGAGTCGAGTACGGCGATTTCGGTGACCTTGCGGGAACCGTCGGCGTGCCGGGTGAGCTGGACGATGACGTCGACGGCGCTGTTGATCTGGTCGTGCAGTGCCTCGAACGGGATCTTGATCTCGGACATCGAGGCCAGGGTCTGCAGACGCATGAGCGCGTCCTCGGCGTTGTTGGCGTGGACGGTGGCCAGCGAGCCGTCGTGACCGGTCGACATCGCCTGGAGCATGTCGAGCGATTCGCCGCCACGGACCTCACCGACGACGATGCGGTCGGGGCGCATACGCAGCGAGTTGCGGACCAGGTCACGAATGGTGATCTGGCCCTTCCCCTCGACGTTCGCCGGCCGGGACTCCAGCCGGATGACATGGCTCTGCTGGAGCTGGAGTTCGGCGGAGTCCTCGATGGTGACGATGCGCTCGCTGTTCGGGATGAGACCGGACAGCGCGTTGAGGAGCGTCGTCTTCCCGGTACCAGTGGCTCCGGAGACGATGACGTTGAGCTTGGCCTGGACGAGCCCGGAGAGCAGGATCAGCATCTGCTCGTCGAGCGAGCCGACGTTGATCATCTCCTGGAGCGTGAAGGCCCTGGGGAACCGTCGGATGGTGAGCGTGGCACCGGTCAGCGACAGCGGTGGGATGATCACGTTGACACGCTCACCACTGGGTAGACGCGCGTCAACCATGGGGTTCGACTCGTCGACGCGGCGGTTGACGGTCGACACGATGCGCTCGATGGTCTGCATCAGCTGCTCGTGCGAACTGAAGCGCATCGGGAGCTGTTCGACCTTGCCGCTGCGCTCGACGAAGATCTGGTCCGGTCCGTTCACCATGATTTCGGTGATGGACGCGTCTTCGAGGAGCGGTTCCAGGATGCCGAGACCGAGGGCCTCGTCGACGACCCGGCGGATCAGCTGAGTGCGTTCGACGGTCGAGAGGACCGGGCCTTCGCGGCTGATGATGTGGCTGAGTACGCGCTCCAGCCGGGCCCGCCGGTCTGCGGCGGCGAGCGAGGACATCTCCGCCAGGTCGATCTCTTCGAGCAGCTTGGCGCGGTAGGTGGCCACCATGTGGCTGTCCTCCCGCGCCCCGCCGTTCTTCTCGGGGGCGGTCATGCGTGCCCGCAGACTCATTCCGTAACTCCTCGTTGCCACTCGCCTGTTGATCCGCCGGCGAGACAGCGGTGTGGTGCGCCGCAGGGTCAGGTGCGCGGCATCGTGGAACTGCGTTCGGCCGGACCCCAGATATGGACGCCCGGGATGATGTCGGGCACGTCGACACTGACGGTGCAGGTGACCTCGTCGAAGGAGGAGGAAGAGGAGGGCAAGATCTCGGCCCGGTCGGCGGTCCAGCCGCTCATCGCGTCCTTGACATCCTGCTCGTCGCAGCCGCCCGTCGACATGCTGGCCGTACGGGCTCCCGCCCGGGCCCCGGTCCCCGCTTGGTTGGCGGCGTACGCGGCGAGGCCGGCCTGGATCGCGAGGAGGCCGACCAGGAGCAGCAGGGGGAGGAAGCCCAGATACTCGATGGCGACCTGGCCGCGATCTCGGCGGGGGGTGGCGGTGGTGGCAGCGGCCGTCCGGCCGGGTGTGTGCGTGCGCTTGCTCATCGCTCAGCCCTCCAGCGGGAACGCGGCGTTGCCTTCGACTGGAAACGGCCAGTTGAGTACACCGGGCACCAGGACCGGCACTTGCAGCTTGACCTTGGCCTTGTACATGCCGCCCGAGGTCCGGCACGTCGTCTGCTTCATCGACTTGCGCCAGGCCCTCGGCAGGTGCTCCTTGGCCGCGTGCCGGCATTCCTGCACCCGCAGGCCCTCCGTGATGGCCCCCTGATGCGCCGCCTTGTCCGCCGCGTTCCCCGCCAGGCTGAACGTGTAGCCGATCAGCGCGCACTGCCAGAGCGCGACCGCCAGCAGGATGATCAGCGGTGTGACGCCCAGGAACTCGATCGCACTCTGGCCGCGGTCACGCTTGCGGCCGAGCAGGCGGCCGTGCCACCGGCCCCGCCTCAGTCCCCGGGCCGGGGATGGCTCACCGCAACGCCTTCCCCGTATCTCCATGTCTGCCGTCTCGGTAAGTGCCATTGGTCAACTTGCCCCCTTGGTCGTCGACCGGTTCCGGGCGTCGCCGTCGCGTCTGCCGATGCGTGGACGCCCGATCGAGCCCCGGTCGTTCTTGAACATTCCGCCGCTCCTGGCGCCGTTCTTCTCGGCCTTCTCAGGAACCTTCACGATGCCCAGCTCGCCCGCAAGGGCCCAGAGGGCCTGTTTCACGGTGCTCTTGGAGTCGAGTTCGTGCAGCCGGCCCGCGTCGACGACGTTCTGGAGTTCTTTGAAGTTCGCGGGAACGGCGGTGTTGGCCGTCCGGGTCCCGGTGATCTTCTCGATCAGCTGCGGCTGGATCTCGGTGTTGCGGATGAACCGGTTGACCACGGTGACCGTCTCCTCCGCCTTGCGGATCTGGAGCCGTTCCCACATCCGTACGAGGCGCTTGGCCCCGCGCACCGCGATCACGTCGGGCGTGGTGACCAGCAGCGCCGTGTCGGCCATCTCGATGGCCGCGGCGCTGGCACCCTGCAGCTGGCTGCCGCAGTCGATCACCACGACCTCGTAGCGTGAGCGCAGGGCGCTGACGACCTGCCGGGCCGAGCGGTCGCTGACCTCCTCGGCGCTCTCGCCCTCGCCGGGTGCCAGGAGCAGTGCGAGGCCGGAGTCATGGCTGAACACGGCGTCGGACAGGACGCGCGGCGAGATGTCGGTGATGGCCGACAGGTCGACGATGGAACGCCGGAACTGCACATCGAGGTACGAGCCGATGTCGCCGGCCTGGAGGTCCATGTCGACCAGTGCGACGGAGCGCCCGGATGTCTGGGCCGCCAGGGCGATTTGTACGGCGGTGACGGTGGCTCCGACTCCGCCCTTGGCGCCGCTGACCGTGATGACGGTACCGCCGGGGCCGGTGAAGACCTCGGCTGCGGTGCTCAGGTGGCGGCGGACGCCGACGGACCACTGGGCGGCGGACTGAACCCGGTTGACCAGTTCCTCGTAACTGAGGGGGAGGGTGACGACGCCTCGCGCACCCGACTCCATGGCGGACGCGAAGAGGCCGGGGGTGACGTCGGCGGTGATCAGCACGACCCCGATGGCGGGGAAGCGCAGGGAGACCTCCCGGATCAGTTCCAGTGCCGGTACCGGACCGATCCGCTCGTGGACCAGCACCACCTCGGGCAGCTCCTCGAGCGATTCGCCCGCGAGCCGGGCGAGGGTGTCGATGAGCTGGGTCGAGTCACTGGCCGGAGTGGCCGGTTCCGCGTCGGGGAGCTGGCTGAGCAGGGTGGTGACGGATCTGGCCGCGTCGACGTCACCGACGGCCGGGAGGATCCTGGTGGTCATTCGATCCTCACTTGTCCTTGTCGATCGTGTAGGTGCGGTCGCCCGGGCGGATGGTGCTGTCACTGCCGGAGGCGAGGAGCGCGAGGCGTACGTGCTCCGCGAAGGATTCGGCGTAGGCGATGCGCTGGGTGTCGAGCGTGTTGAGTGCGAAGGTGATCGGGACGGCCTCGGTGCCCATGCCGGACTTGCCGTCGCGGCTCGGCTCCAGGGCGGTCAGCTTGCCGACGTCCAGCACCTTGGCGTTCGAGACGATGACCTTCGACTGGGAGGGGTCGCCATCTCGCTCACCGGCGAAGGTGGCGTAGATGTTGACCGTGGCGCCGGGGGTGATCTTGCCTGCGACACCGGTCGCGGCGTCGATCATGATGGCGATCTCCTGCTCCCCGGGCTGCAGTTCGGGGCGCTTCTGCATCATGTCGGACTGAAGCAGCGAGCCCCTGCGCAGCTGGGTGACGGCGATCTTGCCGTTCACCTCGGAGAGGTCGGTGACCGCGTTGGTGGAGAGCCAGCGCTTCGGCATCGAGATCTTCTCGAACTGCCCGGACGACAGAGCGGTATAGGGAGCGACGTCGGACTTCAACTGGTAGGCCGAGACCTCGGGGCCGACCTTGGTGTTGACATCACTGATCACCGAGAGCACGCCGGCGAAGGCGCCGAAGGCGCACAGAACCGACAAAAGCAGGAGTATCACGCCGCGGCGCTGGCGGGAGTTCATGGGCCGGACAACCTCGTTCGAATCGGATGCGTGGGGCAGCGGACAGAAGGGCGTCTACGGAGGAAAGCGGAAGCGCTAGGACTGCGGTGGTGCGGGCGCTTGCCGGCTGAGGACACCGGCGGAGTGCATGCGGTTCTGGGCTGCGGGTAGCGGGGAGGAGCAGAACCCGCAGCGGTCACCGATGAGATCCATTCCGCACCAGCGGCAGCTCTCCCGACGTACGGAGGAAACCAGTTGGTACAGGACGGAGATGTCTGGAAGATAGGCAGCGAATTCGACCAGCTTTCCGGTTCCCCACCATGCCGGGGAATCGGAAGGAAGCGCGGTCTCGTGAATGGACTGGACCTGCCAGGCGGGTGCGAGGGTCTGCTTCACCCACTCGGACTGCGACTGCCCTTTGGCGGTCATCAGATGGGTGGCGAATTCCGGGCCGGTCGGTGGGTCCGCCTTCGGGCCGACCTTGACGAGCTGCGGGTTGGTCCCCGCGACCACGGCGAACTGGGAGCCCGGCACCCATGACTTGGCGTGCGTCCTGAGGTCGACGGGGACCCGGTCGAACTTGGTGACGGAGTTCAGCAGGGCGCCCGCGTGGATGTAGTGGGACAGCAGCCGGGCGGCGGAGGCGACCACTCCCGGGCTGAAGTCACAGATGGACAGCTGGCGGAGCTGCCTCACCAGCACGGCAATGCCCAAGGGGGGGAGGTCCACCTTGAGCAGGGCGATGCGGTCGCTCTCCAGAACGGACCGTACGGAGTAGAGCCGGCGTTCGTGGGCGGGCGCGATGCCGGTCGAGTAGACGACGACGACGTAGCCGTGCTGTTCGAGCAGCACATGCATGTCACCGATGGCCATCTCCAGCGCCTGCGCGTCGGGCGCCTGCAGCAGGGCAGCTGTCGGTGTCTGCTGGTCGGTCGGAGGTAGTACCAAATCAGCACTGGTCACTGCTATTGCGGTCGGCACGCTGTTCCCCGTTTCGGCTCCGGCCGGACGACGGTCATGACGTCGGCCGCAATCGCTCCTGCTCCGCGGTTCTGCAGCACTTTATCCACGACTTACCTGGCAGAGAACACTTTTGGGAGGCCAGTACGACAACCTGTGCGAGCCACCTGCACAACGCCCCCATACCAAATCGGATCAAACCGAAAATCGTTAACTCCCGCACGACAGCGGAGCGTTACGAATCCACCTTCCGATTACCTGCGACCGGACATCCATCTCCGCACGTCAGGCCGGATGCGGAACCTGCCGCACAGGACCGTGGCGGGGAGGCGGTTCGCCACTGTCCGAGCATCTTGACCGCATCACCCGCACGGGGCACCCGGGCTCAACAAAACGTCAATCCGTTATGGGTCCACGGCTGTTGCGGAACCTCTGAACGGCCGTTCACTTGGTCTGGACCCGCCTACCGGCCGGCGTGGTTGCTCGGCTGGTGTGCATCTTCTCCGGTGTGCGTCCGGTGCGTTTCGGGGGAGCGGATTGTGGGGGTTGTGGTCGCGATGGTGCGGTTTGGATCACGGGGGCGGCAATGTCTGCCAGTTCTGATCTTGTCGCACGGGTCGTCGAGTGGCGGTCGTACGGTCGTGTGTGTGCAGCTTCGTTACGCGTTTCGAATCGAGCCGGGCCCAGGCCAGCGTCTTGCGTTGGGCCGGGCGTTCGGTTGTGCGCGGGTGGTGTTCAACGACTGCCTGTGGGCCAGGAAGCAGGCCCATGAGCAGGGTTTGCCGTTTCCGTCGTCGGCGGAGCTGTCGAAGCGGTACATCACCGAGGCGAAGAAGACCCCCGAGCGGTCCTGGCTCGGGGAGGTGTCGTCGGTGGTGCTGCAGCAGTCGTTGCGGGATCTGGATGCGGCGTACCGGGGTTTCTTCGCGAGCGTCAAGGGCACCCGGAAGGGTCCGAAGGTCAGCGAGCCGCGGTTCAAGTCGAAGCGGGACGGCCGCCAGTGCGTGCGGTTCACCGCGAATGCCAAGTGGTCGATCGCGGCGGACGGGAAGCTGAACCTGCCGAAGATCGGCCCGGTGCGGGTGCGCTGGTCCCGGACCCTGCCGTCGGTCCCGTCCACGGTGACGGTGATCAAGGATGCGGCCGGCCGGTACTGGGCCAGTTTCGTTGTGGAGACAGACCCGGCGGACGAGGCTCTGCCGTCGCTCGACCGTGACCAGGGCATCGACCTGGGGCTGACCCACTTTGCTGTGATGGCGGATGGCTCCCGCGTGCGGTCGCCCCGGTTTTTGCGCCGGGCGGAGAAGAAAATCAAACGCGAGCAGCGGAGCCTGTCGCGGAAGACGAAGGGGTCGAAGAACCGGGACAAGCAGCGGGCCAGGGTCGCTCGCGCTCATGCGAAGGTGGCGGACGCGCGCCGGGACTTTCACCACAAGCTGTCCACGAAACTGATCCGTGAGAACCAAACGGTCAGTGTGGAGAGCCTGAGCGTGAAGGCTCTGGCCCGCACAAAGCTGGCGAAATCCGTGCACGACGCGGGCTGGTCGGCGTTCGTGACCATGCTGGAGTACAAGGCCGCGCGGTACGGGCGCACCCTGACCAAGGTGGACCGGGCCTTTCCGTCCTCCCAGATCTGTTCCGCCTGCGGACACCGCGACGGACCGAAACCCCTTCACGTTCGAAGCTGGACGTGCTTCGCGTGTGGTGCCCAGCATGACCGGGACCACAACGCAGGCCAGAACATCAGAACCGAGGGACGGCGCATCCGCGCTGCCCACCAAGTGGTACCACCCACCCCCGGGCCGGGGGCCTCACACCGGTAACGGCGCGAGTAAACGCCTGCGGAGCACAGGTAAGACCAGGGCACCAGTGACCAGCAGCGCCGCCGCTCCCCCGGCGGCGCTGCTGCATGCGGCCGTCACCATTGGTCTTCGACGGCGGTGCCCTTCCCGTCGGGCGGGTGGCCGTCGGGCGGGGCCGTCGAACCGCTTCCTCGTCGTCGGCGTCGCTGAGGGGACGGGACGGGAAAGGACGGAAAAGCCTCTCGCGCTTGTCGCTGACATGCCATGTGACCCAGATCACGGGCCGCCGGTGCATCGTGGGTCGCACGCCAGTGCCTTTTACAGGGTGTAGGCAACCGGCGAGAACAGGGACAGTGCGGATGGAGCAGAGTCGAGCCCGTGCGTTCGACGAGTTCGTGGCTGCCCGCTGGTCGGCGCTGGTCCACCTGGCCCGTCTGCTCGTCGGAGGCGATCGGCATCGGGCCGAGGACTTGTTGCAGGAGTCCTTGGTCAAGCTCTGGTTCGCCTGGCCCAAGGTCGCGGATGACGCACCGGAGCCGTACGTCCGCAAGGTGATGATGCGTGCGGCGGCACGCTCGGGACAGCGGCGTTGGTGGGGTGAACGCCCCGTCGAACAGCTGCCCGAGGCGGCGGTGGTCGGCGATGTGTCCGCGGACGTGGCGGAGCGTTCTCGGCTGGAGGCCGCGCTGGCCCAGTTGTCGCCGAAGCAGAGGGTGGCGGTGGTGCTGCGCTACTACCAGGACCTGCCCGAGGGGCAGGTGGCGGAGGCGCTCGGGTGCCCGGTGGGCACGGCTCGGTCCCACGCCGCACGCGGAGTGGCGCGACTGAGGCAGCTCCTGGGCAATGTGAACGAGCCGGTGCGGTGAAGGAGAACCCCATGGATCACTTCGAGCGGCAGCTGGCGCAGATGATGCGCGACACCGAGGCGCCCGCACCGTTCGAGCCGAAGCACCGGGAACGCCTCTGGGCAGGGGTGCGTGTCCGCCGTCGGAGACGGGCCGCGCAGAGGGCAGCCGGCTCCGCCCTGGCCGTCGTCGGCCTCAGTGTCGGGCTGTTCCTGCTGCCCGGCCATGCGACCCGGGTCGAGCCCAGCCACCCCGGCCCACAGCCCACGACGAGCCCGTCGCCGTCCGCCTCGCCCGCGACACCCGACGCGCCCCCGAGTTCCTCCTCGGCCACCTCTACTACCCCCGCGCCCCCGGACGGGACCGCCGCGATCATGCCGCCGGGCACGACCGGGAGTCCGGCCACGGCCACCGAGGCTTCACCGGGGAGCACGGAGCGCGAGTCGCCGCCCTCGACCTCGGCCCCGCCTTCGGGTACGGCGACCGCGCGGAACCAGCCGTCGACCACCTCGTCCTCGCTCGCCACCCCGTAACGCCGTAGCACACCGTCGCCCCGAGCGTCTTCGGCCTGCCCCGTACCAGGCCACAAAAAGGACAAAACATGAGAACCCAAGGGTCACTTGCCCTGAAGGACCTGAGCCGACTACCGCACCGCACACCGGTGACGACGCATCATCCGGAGCCCGTCCTGGACGTGGTCGTCCCCGTGTTCAATGAGGAGAAAGACTTGGAGCCGAGCGTGCGGCGGCTCCACGCACACCTGCGCGAGACCTTCCCCTATCCGTTCCGTATCACCATCGCCGACAACGCCAGCACGGACAGCACCCCGCAAATCGCCGCTCGGCTGGCAGACGAACTGCCCGAAGCACAGTGGCTCCGGCTGGCCGAGAAGGGGCGCGGCCGGGCGCTGCGTACCGCCTGGTCGCTCTCGTCGGCCCCCGTACTCGCGTACATGGACGTGGACCTGTCCACGGAACTGACGGCGTTGCTGCCGCTCGTGGCCCCACTGCTCTCCGGCCACTCCGATATCGCCATCGGCACCCGCCTGGCCCCCGGTTCCCGGGTGGTGCGCGGCCCCAAGCGAGAGATCACCTCTCGTTGCTACAACGCCCTCCTGCGCTCCGTCCTCGCCGTGGGCTTCTCCGACGCGCAGTGCGGATTCAAGGCGGTGCGGCGTGATGTGGCCGAGCGACTGCTCCCCCTCATACAGGACTCGGAGTGGTTCTTCGACACCGAACTGCTGGTGATCGCCGAGCGTGCCGGGCTGCGCATCCATGAGGTGCCGGTCGACTGGGTGGACGATCCCGACACCCGGGTCGACATCCTCCCCACGGCACTGGCCGACCTGCGCGGCATCGCCAGGATCGGCAAGGCACTGGCGCGGAACACGCTGCTGCCGGGCGGGTCGCTGCGCGACGGCGGCGCCGACGCACCGGGCAGGCTCGTCACCCAGCTCGTGTGCTTCGCCGCCGTAGGAGCCGTCAGCACCCTCGCATACCTGCTCCTCTACGCGGCGCTGCGCCCGGTGGCCGGATCCCAGGCCGCCAACGCACTCGCGCTGCTGGTCTGCGCCGTCGCCAACACGGCCGTGAACAGGCGGCTCACCTTCGGCCTCCGTGGCCGCGGCGGTGTGCTGCGCCACCAGGGCAGGGGCCTGGTCGTCCTCCTGATCGGCCTGGCGCTCACCGGCGGATCGCTCGCCGCCCTGCATCACGCGGTGCCCTCGGCCGGGCAGGCCATCGAACTCGCCGTACTCCTCGCCGCCAACCTGGCCGCGACGCTGCTGCGGTTCCTCTTCTTCCGGGTATGGGTGTTCCGCGCATGATCAAGGCCACCGCCCGTACGATCGCGACCGGCACCCTGAGCTGGAACGCGAGGCTGTCGCAGCAGCCGGCCACCACGAGCCCCGACCGCCGGCGCCGGCTGCGCCGCACAGCCGAGCACTACGGCCCCGTACTGGCCGTCTACGGCACGCTCAAGTTCATCGGCTTCGCCTCCTTCATGTGGCTGCTGCACTCCGCCGGGGACTACCGCACGAAGCACCCGCGCTTCGGCGGCGGCGCCCACCCGTGGGACGTCCTGGCCAGCTGGGACGGCTGGTGGTACCAGCAGATCGCCGAGCACGGGTACGACCCTCAGCTGATCCCGATCCCCGGCGCCACTGGCCCGATCACCCTCGAAGGGAACTCGGCGGCGTTCTTCCCGCTCTACCCGGCGCTGATGCGGCTGGTCTCCGAGCTCACCGGCCTCGGCTCGTACGGCGCCGGCCTGCTGGTCTCCGTCGTCGCCTCCTTGGCCGCCGCCCTGGGCATCTACGCCATCACCGAACGCCTCGGCGGCAGACGGGCCGGGCTGGCCGCGGCCGGACTCTGGGCCGTCTGGCCCGGTTCCGGCGCGGAGTGGGCGGTCTACTCCGACTCCCTCTACGTGGCCCTGGCCGTCTGGGCCTGCCATGCCGTCCTGAGCCGCCGCTGGCTCACCGCCGGTCTCCTCACCTGCGCGGCAGGGCTCAACCGGCCCACCGCCGGGGCGCTGATCGCCGCCGTCACCGTCGCGGCCCTGCTCGCGCTCCACCGTCGCCGGGACGGCATCCTGCGTCCGGTGGCCGCGATGGCCGTCGCCCCGCTCGGCCTCCTCACCTATATCGGCTGGGTGGGTCACCAAATGGGCGACTACGGCGGCTACTTCAAACTTCAGTCCGATGCCTGGGCCCACGAGTGGGACTACGGCCGGCACACCCTCAAGGTCCTCACATCCGTCCCGGTGGGCCACTCCGACTACCTCTCCGCCTGGCCCTTCGCGGACCTGATCGGCGTCGGTGTCGTCCTGCTCTCGCTCGCACTGCTCTCGCTGCTGATCCGGCTGCGTCCCCCGGCCGTCCTGATGGTCTACACCGTCCTCACCCTTGTCCTCATCCTGGGCAGCCAGCAGATATTCGCCAACGTCTCCCGCTATCTGCTCCCCCTCTTCCCGCTTTTCCTCCCGCTCGCCCTCGCCCTGCGCCGCCTCAGCCTGACCCACCAGCTCATGCTCCTCGGCGTCGCGGCCCTGGCTTCCGGCTCGTACGCGGGCTACGCCCTTTTCGAACTCGGCGTCCCGTGACCGACGGACCCAGGAACGGCTGCGGGAAGTGGATCAGCTGGTTCAGCCGAGGACCGCGAGCGCGTCGATCTCGATGAGCAGGCCCTTGGGGAGGCCGACGTAGACCGTCGTGCGGGCGGCGGGGGCCGCCTTGAGGTTCTGCTCGCCGAAGTAGGTGTTGTAGATCTCGTTCATCTCGGCGAAGTGGTCGACGTCCGTGAGGTAGACGCGCATCATCATCACGTCGTCCCAGCTCGCGCCGCCCTCCTCCAGGATCGCCTTGACGTTGGCGAAGGTCTGGAGGGTCTGCTCGCGCAGCGTCGGACCGGCCGGGGTCGGGGCCTGGCCCTCAACGGTGGGGAGGAAGCCGACCTGGCCGGCGACCTGGAGGATGTTCCCCTTCTTCACCCCGTGCGAGAACTTCGCGGGCGGCGTGGTGTGGGTGCTCGGGGTGAGGGCGATCTTCTCGGTCATGGCTGTTCAGGCTTTCTTGGGTTGGTTGGTGCCGGAGTACTCCCGGCTGATGGTGTCGGCGGTGCGGCGCACCAGGGGGAGCAGGGTGAGGAGTTCCTCGGCCGTGACGACGACATTGGGTGCGGAGACCGACATCGCTGCGACGATCCGCCCGTCCGCACCCCGGATGGGGGCGCCGATGCAGTTGATGGACTCCTCGTGGCCGCCGAGGTCGGTGGCCCAGCCCTGTTCGCGGACGACGGCGAGCTCCTTGAGGAAGGCACCGGCGTTCGGGGTCGAACGGGACGTGTACATGGGGTAGTCGAGCTTCTCGGCGATGGCGCGCCGCTCGGGCTCGGTGAGATCGGCGAGGAGCAGCTTCGCCACGGCGGCGACGGTGATCGCGACGGGCTTCCCGATCCGCGAGTACATCCGGACCGGGTAGCGGCTCTCGACCTTGTCGATGTAGAGGACCTCGTGCTCCTCGTACACCGCGAGATGCACGGTGTGGCCGCAGCTCTCGTTGAGTGCGACGAGGTGGGGATGGGCGATCTCCCGTACGTCGAGGTTCTCGACGGCCTCCTGCGCGAGCGCGAAGAGCCGGGCGCCGAGGCGGTAGCGCTGGTCCTGCTGGCGGTAGACGAGTCCGTGCTCGTGGAGCGTACGGAGCAGGCGCAGCGCGGTGGACTTGTGGACGCCGAGCCGCTCGGCGACCTGGCCGAGGTCGGCGGGACCCTGCGCGAGCAGCGGCAGGATGCTCAGCGCCCGGTCAACGGTCTGACTCATGTCGTACGTACCTCCTGGTCGTCCCCCGTCCACCCGGGGCCGAGACGAAGTCTCCCCCAGGCCTCGTCGTCCAGTGCGGCAAGGCGGTCGGCGTGAGCGCGGGCCGGAGGGTCGGTGAGGTCGCCGGGGACGGTGAGGACGGCGGCGGCCATGAGGTGGCCGTGCCGGACGCGGTCGCGCATAGGGAGGTCGCGAAGGGTGGCGGAGAGGAAGCCGGCGGCGAAGGCGTCACCGGCGCCGACGGGGGCGACGACGTCGACCCGGAGGGCGGGGACGGCGGTGACACTTTCAGCCCCTTGGGCGGTCGAGGAACGGGGCCGGGGGCGAAGCCCCGAAAACACCGTCGCCCCGTCGGACCCGCGTTTGACGACCAGCACCTCCGGCTCCGGCAGCGCCGCGCGAATCGCCTCCGCGCCCTTCACCCCCCACGCCTCCTGCGCCTCGTCCTCGCCGACGAAGACCAGGTCGCAGCGGCGGGCCAGGCGCAGGAGCACCTCGGGCGCCGCGTCGGTGTGGCGCCACAGGCCCGGCCGGTGGTTGACGTCGAAGGAGATCAGCGGGCGACCGGCCCGGGGTGCGGTCAGGTCGTGGAGCAGGGCCAGGCAGTCGGCGGAGAGCGCCGCCGTGATGCCGGACAGGTGCAGGACACGGCCCGCGAACAGCGCCTCGTGGGGGACGTTGTCCGGGGACATCGCGGAGGCGGCGGACCCGGCCCGGTAGTACGCGACCTCGTGCACGTCGGTGGCCCGGTCCGTCGCCGTACGGAAGTAGATCCCGGTGGGCCGCGCCGGATCGCGCTGCACGGCGCGGGTGTCGACCCCGTAGCCGGCGATCGCCTCGACGAGATGGTCGCCGAACCCGTCCGTCCCGACCCTGCTGACCCAGGCCGCCCGGTGCCCGGCGGCGGCGAGCGCGCAGGCGACATTGGACTCGGCGCCGCCGATGCCGCGGCCGAAGGAAGGTACGTCGGCGAGTCGTCCGGGCTGCGACGGCAGGAACGTCACCATCGACTCGCCGAGGCACACGACGTCGGCGGCCGTGACGGCGTCGGCGGTCCTGGCCGGGGTTCCGGACACTCGGGGCTCCTCGCGGGGTCGGCGGGTTCGGTTCGGGGCAGTGGTTCTCCGGGCGGGGCGGCGCCGGCTCGCACCATTGACCCGGCGTCGGCTCGGATGTTAGACAGCCTTAAGCGATACGCGCAATGGCTGTTGCATATATTGCAACGACTACTCAGATCGAGGAGGCCCCCTTGGCCGCCGACCGTCCCGACCGCCTTGACCGCCCCGACCACCCCGACGACCCCGTGGCGGGACTCGCCGACGAGCCGGTCGACCACCGCTTCAAGGCGCTCCCGCCCGACGCGCAGGGGCTGACCGTCGGCGCCCTCGCCGCCGAGCGACGCAATCTCTTCACGGGCGGCTTCACCACCCCGGTGCTCGCCCTGTCCGCCGAGTCGGTCGAGCACAATCTGGCCCTTCTGGAGACGTACGCGGAGCGCCACGGGCTCGCCTTCGCCCCGCACGGCAAGACCTCCATGTCCCCGCAGCTCTTCGCCCGCCAGCTGGAGTACGGCGCCTGGGGCATCACCGCGGCAGTGCCGCACCAGGCGCGGGTCTACCGCGCGTACGGAATCCGGCGGATCTTCCTCGCCAACGAGCTCGTCGACGCGGCGGCCCTGCGCTGGATCGCCGGCGAGCTGGACGCCGACCCGGACTTCCGCTTCATCTGCTACGTCGACTCGGAGCGCGGCGTGGAGCTGATGGACGAGGCGCTGCGGACTGCGGGCGCCACCCGCCCCGTCGATGTCGTCGTCGAGCTGGGCGCGGGCGAGGGTGCGCGTACCGGTGTCCGGACCGAGGCCGAGTGCGCGGCGGTCGCCGACGCCGTGGCCGCGACGGGGACCCTGCGTCTGGTGGGCGTGGCGGGTTACGAGGGCGAGGTGCCGGACGCGTCCGGCGAGCGGGTACGGGAGTGGCTGCGCCGGCTCGTCGCGCTGGCCGTCGCCTTCGACCGCGCGGGCCGGTTCGCGGCGCTCGCGGACGGCGAGCGGATCGTGATCAGTGCGGGCGGCAGTGCGTGGTTCGACGCGGTGGCGGACGTGCTGGCGGAGATTCCGGAACTCTCCGCTCCGGTGCTGAAGCTGCTGCGCTCGGGGGCGTACGTCTCGCACGACGACGGCCACTACCGCCACCTCACCCCGTTCAACCGCGTCCCGGACGAGGGGGCACTGCAGCCCGCCTTCCGGCTGTGGGCGCAGGTCGTGTCGCGCCCGTCCGCCGAGCAGGCGTTCCTCAACGCGGGCAAGCGGGATGCGGCGTACGACCTCGACCTCCCCGAGGCGCAGGTCGTACGGTCCGGCCGCGACGGCACGGTCCGGCCCGCGACGGGTGTCTCGGTGAGCGGCCTGTCGGACCAGCACGCGTGGGTACGTACGGAGCCGGGCGCGGAGCTGGAAGTGGGTGACTGGGTGGGGATGGGCCTGTCGCACCCGTGCACCAGCTTCGACAAGTGGCAGCTGATTCCGCTGGTGGAGGCGGATGGCACGGTCACGGACTACATCCGCACCTTCTTCTGATCCCCACGGGGTTGTTCTTCGCCCCCTCGGGCGGAGAACAACCCCCCAAAGGCGGGCCACCATGGACCTGGTCATCCGCAACGCGTACGTCATCGACGGCACCGGCGCCCCCGGTCACCGCGCCGACGTGGGCATCGGCGACGGCCGGATCGCCGAGATCCACCCCGAGCACGCACCCGGGCCGCGCCCCACCGCCCGCCGCGTCCTCGACGCCGACGGGCTCGCCCTCTCCCCCGGCTTCGTCGACATGCACGCGCACAGCGATCTCGCACTGCTCCGCGACCCGGACCACGGCGCCAAGGCCGCGCAGGGGGTCACGCTCGAAGTCCTCGGCCAGGACGGCCTGTCGTACGCCCCGGTCGACGACCGCACGCTCACCGAGGTCCGCCGCGCCATCACCGGCTGGAACGGCGGTGCGCCCGAGGACACGAGCATCGACTTCGACTGGCGCACGGTCGGCGAGTACCTGGACCGCCTGGACCGCAACTTCGACGGCCGGGGCATCGCGGTCAACGCCGCCTACCTCATCCCTCAGGGCACGGTCCGGATGTACGCGATGGGCTGGGAGGACCGACCGGCCACCGACGCCGAGCTGACCCGGATGAAGGAACTCGTCGCCCAGGGCATGGCGGACGGCGCGGTCGGTATGTCCTCCGGCCTCACGTACACCCCCGGCATGTACGCGAACGACGCCGAACTCACCGAACTGTGCCGGGTGGTGGCCGGGTACGGCGGCTACTACTGCCCGCACCACCGCTCGTACGGGGCGGGTGCGCTCGGCGCGTACGAGGAGATGGTCCAGCTCACCAGGAACGCGGGCTGCGCCCTCCATCTCGCCCACGCCACCATGAACTTCGGCGTGAACAAGGGCAAGGCGCCGGACCTCCTCGCCCTGCTCGACGACGCTCTCGACGCGGGGGCGGACATCTCCCTCGACACCTACCCGTACACGCCCGGCTGCACGACCCTCGTCGCGATGCTGCCGAGCTGGGCGAGCGAGGGCGGACCCGAGTCGGTCCTCACCCGCCTCGCGGACGACGCGACGGCGGAGCGGATCCGCCACCACATGGAGGTGCTGGGCTCGGACGGCTGCCACGGCGTGCCGATCGAGTGGGACACGATCGAGATCTCGGGCGTGAGCGTGCCCTCCCTCGCCGGGCATGTCGGCCGCACGGTGGCCGAGTCCGCCCGCCTGCGCGGCGAGGCCCCCTGGGTGACCGCCCGCCGGCTGCTCATCGAGGACCGGCTCGGCTCCACGATCCTCCAGCACGTGGGCCACGAGGAGAACATCCAGCAGATCATGCGCCACCGCGTGCACACCGGCGGCAGCGACGGCATCCTCCAGGGCGACAAGCCGCACCCGCGCACATACGGCACGTTCCCGCAGTATCTCGGCCGGTACGTACGGGAGTTGGGCATCCTGTCACTGGAGGAGTGCGTCGCCCACCTCACCTCCCGCCCGGCGAAGCGGCTGCGCCTGACCGACCGGGGACACATACGCGAGGGCTACCGCGCGGACCTGGTCCTCTTCGACCCGGCGACGGTGGCGGCGGGTTCGACGTTCGAGGAGCCGCGTACGCTGCCGGCCGGCATCCCGCATGTGCTGATCGACGGCCGCTTCGTCATCGAGGACGGCCGCCGGACCCAGGTACTGGCCGGCCGGGCAGTACGGGGAGCGGGACACGCCCATGGCCTATGAGGCTTCCGGGCCCCGGGCCGCATGCTCCTTCGCCCAGGCCAGATCCTCCTCGGTCGGGGCGTCGTCCTGGGTGAGGCTGGTACGCCAGTAGCCGCTGAACTCCACGGCGGCCCTGGGCAGTCCGCGCTCCTCGACCAGGTGTCGGCGCAGGGCCCGCACCGCCCCGGCCTCACCGGCCAGCCACGCGGCACCGGTCCCGGCGGGCAGCTCGGCGCCCCTCACCGCGTCCGTCAATGTCCCACCCCGGTCCCGGTGCACCCAGTGGACGGTCACCTCGCCGGGCGAGTCGAGCACCCGCTCCTCCGCCTCGTCGGCGACCTCTGCGTACACCACCGCCCGCGCCCCGGCCGGGAGGGATTCCAGGAGCGTCCCGATCGCCGGGAGCGCCGTCTCGTCGCCGGCCAGCAGCAGCCAGTCCGCTGCGGGCAGCGGCCGGGCGTACATCGACGACGGGCCGACCATGCCGAGGACGTCCCCGGGGCGCGCGTCCCGGCCCCAGCGGGCGGCGGGGCCGTCGTCGCCGTGGAGCACGAAGTCGACGACCATCAGGCCGAGCCGGCGGTCGTACGCGCGAACCGTGAAGCTTCGCATCAGCGGACGTTCGGACTCGGGGATCGCGAGGTACGCCTCGTACCACCGCATGCCGTACGTGTCGTCGGCGTCCGGCTCCGGCAGCCGGGGCACCTCCTGCCCCTCCCTCGGGAAGCAGAGCTTCATCTGCTGGTCGGGCCGGTCCTCCATGAGCTCCGGCAGCGCGTCCCCGGCGAAGGTGACGCGCGCCGTCCGCGGAGTGATCCGCTCCACGCCCGCGACCCGTACGTACGACACGGACAACGCCTGCCCCATCGCGGCACCCACTCTCTGCGGCTGATACTTTATGCCATAAGGAATTGCCTCGACGAAGGTACTTTACGGCGTAAGGAGTCGCAAGTGGTGGTCTTTGCCGGACAGGGCGACGCCCGCCGTTCGATGTCCCTGCTGTGGCGCGCAGAGCAGCCGGAGCAGCCGCGCCGCAGCCCCGGCCCGGGCCCCAGGCCGGGGCTGAGCGTGGACGCGATCGTGACCGCCGCGATCGCCGTCGCCGACGAGGACGGCATGGCCGCGCTCTCGATGCGCGCGGTGGGCGAGCGGCTCGGCCGTACGGCGATGGCGCTCTACACCTACGTCCCCAGCAAGAGCGAGCTGCTGGACCTCATGTATGACGCCGTCCACGCCGAGCTGCCCACCCGGTACGCCGACATCGACAACTGGCGTGCGGGACTGACCGATTGGGCGCGCGACACCCTCGCGTTCCACCTCCGCCACCCCTGGGTGCTCCAGGTCTCCCCGGCCCGCCCGGTCCTCGGCCCGCACGAGTACGCCGGCCTGGACACGCTCGTACGCCTGCTGAACGGAACCGGGCTCGACGCCCCGCTCCTGCGGCGGCTGGTCGGCACGCTGTCCCACTTCGTCCGCGGCTGCGCCGGGACGGTCGCCGAGGCGCGGCAGGCCGCGGCGGTGACGGGCGAGTCGGACGAGGAGTGGTGGTTCGCCCGCTCGGCGCTGCTGGGCGAGGTGGCGCCCGACTTCGCGGTCCGTTATCCGAGCCTGACCGCGATGGAGAGCGAAGGCACCGGGCAGCAGCCGTCCTCCGCACCCGGCGAGGAGGCGATGCCGTACCTGGAGCGCGAGGCGCGGGAGACGTTCACCGTCGGACTCGACGTGCTGCTCGACGGGATCGAGGCGGCGATCCGGCGCACGGGCACGCCATGAGCCCACGAGCGCCGCCGCCGCGACACCCGACCGGGCATCGCGGCGGCGACAAGGCTCACAGACTCACGGCTTGGGCAGAGCGCACCCGGGCCGGTTCAGGTCGAACTTGTTGCCGGTGCCGATGCACGGCACGATGCCGTAGGTCTCCTGGGCGTAGTTGATGCCCTGGCGGACCGTCACATTTCCACTCTCGTCGACCTCGCACGGGTTGTTGTCCGTGCACCGCTGCCCGTCCTCGTTGCCCGTGTTGTTGACGGCGACGACCTTGCCGGTCGCGTTGTCGATCACCGGGGAGCCGGACGTACCGCCGATGGTCTGGCAGGCGGAGGTGTAGCGGACCGAGTCCTTCCAGGTCCACGCCCCCTCCTTGAGGCGGTAGACGAAACCGTCCACGTTGCAGGCGTACGTGCGCTTCCAGTAGCCGGACACGACCGTGATCGCGGTGCCCTGGACCGGGTGCGCGGTATTGAGCTCCAGCGCCTTGATGCCGTAGCTGCTCTCGATCTGGGCGTAGGTACGGGTGAGCTGGTACACCGATATGTCGGTGTCGGTCATCGTTCCGTACGCGATCTTGCTCGCCCGCAGGGTGCCGACTCCGCTGCCCGAGGCATTCAGCAAGGTGAAGCTGCGGGTGGACGGCTGATTGAACACGACCTCGCCCGGTCCCGGGAATCCCGACTCCATGCAGTGCCCGTTGGAGAGCACGAGCGCGGGGTCGGAGGGCTGGGAGTCGGGCGTACGGACGACGGAGCCGGAACAGTTGCTGAGCGCGACGGTCCCGGCGAAGTTGACCGCCTTGGGCTTGATCTGCGCCTTGACCGTGTCGGTGGCTGCCGCGTCGTGGCTGGTGGCCGCGGTCGCGGGTGCGATTCCCGCCCCGAGGAGCAGAACGGTGAACAGCGCGCCGACGAGAGGCTTCTTCATGTGGGGGTCCCCTCCAGTGACCTGCGCAGGGCTCAAGCGACCCCTGCGACCGAAGTTCCTTCGGTTTGACATGCGCATGTTGGCGCACGGCAGGGGCCCCCACAAGGGGCGGTTTCAAGCCACCCGGTCTCGAGCCGCCCGGTCCGAGCCACCCGGTCTCAGGCCGCCTGGTCTCAGGCCGTGGTCCGCTCCACCGGGATCCAAAGCTCCGCTTCGGCCTGCCCCGCGTCCTGCGACACCCGGGTGCGAAGGATCTCGGGACCGGGCCTGCTCCGGTACGGATTGGACGGGAACCACTGGGTGAACACATCCCGCCACAAGTACTGGAGTGCCTGCGGGAAGGGCCCGGAGTTCTCGAAGACGGCCCAGGTGCCCGCCGGAACCACCAGTGCGTCCATGTCCTCGGGCACGGCCTCGCCGGTCACCACGGCGTGGTAGTAGTCGAGTTCGGTCCCCTCCGCCCGGCTGTCGGCGAGGTTGTCGCTCACCGAGACGATTCCCTCCGGTTCCTGGTCGGACAGTTCCGCGATGCGCCGCACCGTCTCCTGTCCGATGCCCCGGATGAATTCGGCGATGGCCGGGTTCACCCCCTCGTGCACGAGCGGAACCCGCGCCTTCTTCCCCACCACACGGAACTCCTCCTTCTCCACGATCCGGTACTGCATGCTGCTGCTCCCTTCGACCACGAGGTGGAAGGACATCCGGGGCTGGGACCGCAGTGCCGCACCGGTCCGTCTGGCCTCGCCGGGGCCGACGCCGTGCACGGCCCGGAACGCCCGCGCGAACGCCTCCCCCGAGGTGTAGCCGTAGCGCACCGCGATCTCCAGCAGCGTCCGCTCCCCCGCCAGCACCTCGGCACCCGCGAGCGTCATCCGCCGGCGCCGGATGTACTCCGACAGCGGCATCCCGGCCAACGCCGAGAACATCCGCCGGAAGTGGTACTCCGACGTCAGCGCGATCCGCGCCGGCTCGGCCACATCGATCCGCTGATCGAGACGGCACTCGATGTGCTCCATGGCCTGATTCAGCCGCTCCAGCACCCCGGACTCCTTTCCTTACGAGCACTCACGTTAGGAGGCGCACACCCCGGCGGACCCGACATTCTGTGCCCGGACCGGTCGGGTCCAGTCGGGTCAGGTCAGGTCAGGTGCGATGGTGCGCCGAAACGGGCGAGGCAGTGCCAGACCATCTTGAGCGACTGCGGCTCGTACCGGCCGGTGCGGGCGGCGTCTCCGATGATGCGGGGGTCGAGCCTGCCGTCCTGTAGTCGTGCCGGGTCTGCCCGTCCGGGGCGGGACCGTGCGGTCGCGAGGGCTGGGCCGCGATTCGGTTCGACTGACCGGGCGGGGCGGGGTGTTGGCCGTCTCAAATCGATCTTCGCGAAGATCGCATCTTTGTGTACAACCTTTCACGTTCGCCCCAGGTCTGGTCTGTCGGGTCAGCAGACCCACAGACCAGACTTGGGGAACACATGCGTATTCGTGCCACTGTTGCCGCTGTCTCCGGCGCCCTGGCCCTGTCCGCCCTCACCGTGCCGGCCTCTCAGGCGAGCAGCCCTTCGTTCGCGCTGACGGGGGCGGACGCCGTCCCGGTGATCAGCAAGGTCGTTGTGAACAGTGGCAAGCCGATCGTGCTCGGTACCACCGCCACCGAGAAGGTGGCGGTCTCCGTCACCGCGTCCCACTCCTCGGGCATCGAGGACGCTCTCTCCTACATCTGGAGGGGCCGTGAAAGCAACCCGAACCTGTACGACTTCGGGTTCCACCCGGACGGGGAAACGGCCAAGTGCAAGGCCGCGAACGCCACCACCTCGACCTGCACCCTCACCTTCACGGTCGATCCCGGATACCTGTGGAACACCAACGCCACGGCCTGGCGGGTATACGCCGGCGCATGGGGCAAGGACGGGAACTTCACCGAGAAGGACACGTTCTCCTCGGTCAGGTTCCAGCGGCTGTCGCGGCTGACGGTCAACGCCTCCCCGGAGCCCGTGAAGAAGGGCAGCACCATCGCGGTCACGGGCAAGCTGGACCGGGCCAACTGGGACACCCGTAAGTACGCGGGCTACGCGTCCCAGTCGGTCAAACTCCAGTTCCGGAAGAAGAACAGCAGCACCTACACCACCGTCAAGACGGTGAAGGGCTCAAGCACCGGCACGCTGAAGACCACGGTCAAGGCGGTGGAGGACGGCTACTGGCGCTGGAGCTTCGCCGGTACGACCTCGACCCCCGCGGTCAACGCCACCGGTGACTTCGTCGACGTGAAGTAGTCCCGCAGCGCGCGGTAGCGAGAGAACCGAAGGGCCCGGCAGGCCGGGCCCTTCGTCGTTTCCGCGAGGGGCGTTTCCACCGGGGACGTCCCCGCGATCAGCGAGCCCACCATGCCCGCCGCGAGCAGCAGTGCTGCCCGTAACCTTCTTCTCCGGATCGGGCTGCCAGTCCAGCTCTGGCGCGCCGAGCAGCTCGTGCCCGAGGCGATCGTGCTGCTCGGACTTGCCACTCTGCTCGCACTTGCCTCTCTGCCACTGCACAGCCGCAGCCAACACAAGCAGCCCACCGGAAGATTCTTGCCGGGCTGCAACAGGACGGACAACCCTGTCGAACGGCGCTGTCAGTGGCGCGCGGTAGCTTCGGGATTGTTCGAGATCACGGGGTGAGAGGGGTGAATTCGTGGGTGTCAGGCATGCGTTGAGCGTCGTCCTGGTCGACGTCAACGACGAGGTGGTGACGGCCTGGCGGTCCGCGTTCGCGGACACGCCGGAGGTCGAGATCAGGCGGGGTTCCCTTCTCGATGTGGACGCCGACGCCTGGGTCTCCCCCACCAACGAGCGTGGCCGGATGGACGGTGGGGTCGACGCCGTCGTCAAGCGGTACCTCGGTGCGGGCATCCAGGTGCGGGTGCAGCGGGCGATCCGCGACCGGTTCGGCGGACGGCTGCCGGTGGGCAGCGCGGTGTGCGTCCCGTCCGGGGCGGACGTACCCCGGTACCTGATCTCGACGCCCACCATGCGCCAGTCGTCGCAGAACGTCAGCGACACGATGAACGTGGCCCTGGCCTGCGCGGCCGCCTTCCAGGCGGTGCATCTGCAGAACCGGGCGAAGCCGGGCAGCATCCGGTCGGTGGCCCTCGTCGGGATGGGCGCGCAGACCGGGCAGGTGCCCGCGAAGGTGTGCGCCAACCTGATGTGGACGGGCTACACCCTCTTCCACGACCACGGTTTCGCGGACTACGACGAGTTGCGGGCCGCCGTACTGGGGCAGCTCGACGACATCGAGGGAGCGGGGTCCGCACGGCGGGTCCGGATCAACGTGCCGCAGCGGCCTTCCTTTCGTCACTGACCCGAAGACCTCGCAGGCCGGTGCCGCCCAGGGCGCGGACACCGGCGACGACCCTGCCGCATCTGTTCAGCATGCCGGGGCGCCCGTGGAGGCGTCCGGTTCGAGTATCGGGAGTTCCACCCTCGTGAGTGATGTCGACGTGATGGCCGCGGGCGATGCCGGTTGCCCGGCCGGGGATCCGCTGGGACTGGCCGGCCTGTTCACCGGTGGCGGCGAGCCGTGGCTGCCGCTGCTCGGACCGGTGATCGAGGCGCAGCCGGGAGCCGCCGACTTCATCGGCCCGAAGCGCAGCCCGGAGGTCGTTCCGGTGCGCGAGCTGACGTTCCAGGCGTTGAAGCCGCATCCGCCGGAGAAGTGGAAGGTGGTCGTCTTCGGACAGAACCCCTATCCGCGGGCGGAGAGCGCGACCGGCATCGCGATGTTCGACAACACCTTCAACGACTGGAAGGACAGCCAGTTCGGCCGGGTCGTCAGCATCCGCTGCCTCATCAAGGCGGCCGCGATGTGGAAGTACGGCATCGTCAAGAAGACCCCGATCGCCGATGTCCGCGCCCTGCTGAAGAAGGAGGACACGGTTCAGCCGCCCGAGTGGTTCCAGGCGATGCTCACCCAGGGTGTGCTGCTGCTGAACGCGTCCCTCACGGCGAGCGCGGACGGGGCGATGGCGACCGATCGGCACACGTCGTTCTGGCGCCCCGTGGCCGAGCAGATCGTCGAGGAGATCCTCCGGGCGAAGCAGGACGCGGTGGAGGAGGACGACCGGGGGGTGGTGTTCGCCTGGTGGGGCGCGCACGCCCGGAGTCTGAAGAGGGTCGTCCAGCGGCTGGAGAAGAAGTACCCGGGGGTGCAGGTCCGTCACCTGGACCACGCCAATCCGGCCGCGCAGGGGGATCTGTTCTGCGAGGGCGACCACTTCGCCCAGGTGAACGACGCCCTGGCGGCGGTGGGGGCCGAGCCGGTCGACTGGCTGCCGCGGAAGGGCTGGGACCAGGGGACGGGCGGGGCCGGCGGGCCGGAGGACGGTGGTGTCGCGCAGCGGATGGGGGCGTTCATCGCGTCCACGATGGAGTTGCACCAGCTTTATCTGGAGCGGCTCACCAGCGTCAAGGACGAGGGCCTCGTCCTGCCGCCCGTCACCGGGGTGTTCGAGACGCCGCTGATGGACTTCCGGAAGGCCGTCGAGCCGGTCTCGCGGGTGCTCGCGCACCTGGATCGGCATATCGATCTGTCGAGCCGTTTCGGGGAGACGAAGGCCGCGGAGGCGGCGTCCGCGGGCGCGCTGTCCGGGGAGGCCGTGGGTGCCTTGTCGGCCGACGCGATCTCGGCCCTCTACCTGTACACGTGCGAGTCGGGCTTCTACCGCGAGATCAACTCCGTGCTGCGCTCGTCGGACCGCGAGCGCGTGGTGCCGTACCTGCCGTACCTGCGGTTGCTGTTCTCGGCGATGGAGGCGTTGCCGGCGCAGACGCGGCCGCTGTGGCGTGGTGTGGCGCTGGATCTGCGGTCCCAGTACCCGTTGGGGCGGACGGTGACGTGGTGGGGCGTGTCGTCGTGCACGTCCGAGCTGGGTGTGGCCCGCGCGTTCCTCGGCGGGCGTGGCCGGCGGACGCTGTTCGAGGTGACGCCCGCGCGGGCGGTGGGGATCCGGCGGTTCTCCGCGTTCACGGGTGAGGAGGAGTACATCCTCGCGCCGGGGACGCAGCTGAAGGTGACGGAGGTGAAGGCCGAGCGTGGGGGTCTGTGCACCGTGCGGCTGACCGAGCTGGAGGGGGCCGGCCTGGTGTCGTAACGTCCCCGGGCCGGGCATACGAGCGCCCCGTGGCGGGCCTGAGCCGTGCCGTGGAAGAGGACTGGAAAAGCCGTACCTCGCCTTTCACTCCGACCTGGACGGAGCTCGAAGTGCTGCGCAACGGCTGACCATCTCCCGGAGGTTTTCGGGTCCCGCCCCTGGCTCTGCCCGACGCTGACCAGCCGCCGTACTTCACCACCGCCGGTTCAGCGGCGGCGGCCGGAGGGCCACCTGTTGAACTTTCGTCGTTGGCCGTCGCGACCAATGGCTGACGCTGAGCGGGTTGAGGGGTCTTAACGTAGCCGGGTGACTCGTGTGGAATCTACGGCCCTTAAAGCATCGGCTCGCCAGGCACTGGCGGCGAGGCTGCGTTCGGCGACCCCGCGGCTGGCCACCCCGGGCAGGGCTCTCCTGGCTCCCGGAATGTGGTCTCCCTGGCGCATCGTGGGCGAATCGCTGCTGAGCGTAGCGTTCGGACTGCTGGGAGCAGGTCTCGCGGCCCTGGACAACGGCGGCACCGTACGGATCGCTGCCACCGGGCTGGCGATCGCAGCGCTGTCGCTTTTGCGCCGGACGCTGCCCGCGACCGTGCTGCTGGTGACCGCCGTCGGCTCTGTCCTGTTGAGCGGTCTCGCTCCGCTGGTTCTCGTCGCCGCCTGGTCAGCGGGGCGGCGGATCGACGTGGCCGGCAAGACCGTCCGCATCTTCGCCCTCGCATACATCCTCAACCTCGGCCTGGCAGTCGTGCAGGCGCTGCCTCATCTCTCACTGCCCCGCTTGGTCTTCAGCGTCTTGTGGCCGCTGGTCGCGATCATCGTGCCCGGCCTGGCCGGCCGCTACCGGTCGCAGCACCATATGCTGACCGACACGCTCCGGGAGTACGACGCCCAGCAGCAACGCGAGCGCGCGATGATCGCCGGACAGGCCCGGGCGCGGGAGCGTCAGCGCATTGCGCAGGACATGCACGACAGCCTCGGCCATCAGCTGGTGCTCATCTCGGTGCACGCGGGCGCGCTGGAGGTGGACCGCGAGCTGACCGGACGGCAGCGGGAGGCAGTGGGGGTGCTGCGCGAGGCGTCGGTGGCCGCGATGCACGAGCTGCGCGAGGTGGTACAGGTGATGCGGGACAGCACGGAGGCCCCCCACCAGGACCGCACCACCCCAGGCGTCGCGGCCGCGGCGACGGAGGACACCACGGCGCTGTCGCGCGGGGTGGCGGGCATCGAGGGCCTGGTGGAAACATCCCGGAGCGCGGGCGCGGCCGTGGAGCTGCGGCACTCCGGGGAGCCGCGCCCGCTCCCTCCGACCGCCGATCACGCGGCGTACCGCATAGTCCAGGAGGGCCTGACCAACGCCCACAAGCACGCCCCAGGCGCCCCGATCACCGTCGAGCTGCGGTATGAGCCGGACTCGCTGGTCGTGGAGGTCGCCAACGGACCCGCAACCGGGACGACGAACAACGGCCGGGACGTGGTGAGCGGCGGCCAGGGGCTGACCGGGCTCGGTGAGCGGACCCGGCTCATCGGGGGCATGGCGCACGCGGGCCCGACGGCGGACGGCGGCTTCCGGCTGGCGGGCGTGCTGCCGTACACATCGCCGGAAGGCGGTATCCCGAGCCCCGAGCCCGGCAACGTGGCGACGACGTTCGTCGATCCGACAGGCGCCTTTTGGCAGCAGACCCCGGGGGACTCCTTGGACGAGGGTGGTCCCGTCATGAACGGGAACGGTCTGAAGGAGCTGGCCAAAGCAATGAGCAGGAAGAACAGAAGCGGCATAGCCATCGGCTGCGGGATGGCGGTACTGATCCCTCTGGTACTGGCGATCGCCGCCGTCGGCGTCGGGGGATACGTCCTCCTGAACAAGGCGGAAAAGTCCAGGATCGAGCCGAAGCAGTACGACGCGGTGAAGGTGGGCCAGTCCGAGGCAGAGATCCGCAAGCAGTTGCCCAAGGAGAACCGCTTCCTGACCGACGGCCTGGAAATGGGTGCGCCGCCCGTGCCCAAGGGGGCGAAATGCCTCAGCCTGAGTTCCACGGAGTCCAGCAACAATCCGGACATGGAGCCGGTCTTCCGGTTCTGCTTCAAGGACGGCAAGCTGACCGAGAAGAAGTCCTTCGAGGTGAGGAACTGAGGAGTACCGGGCGCTCGATCAGGGATGATGGCGAGTGACCGCAGGTAGACACTCAAGGACCGCGCAGGAGAGTCATGATCAGGGTTCTCGTCACGGATGACGAGCCGCTCATCCGGGCAGGCGTCAGGATGATTCTCTCCTCCGCCGACGACATCGAAGTCGTCGGCGAGGCGGTGAACGGCCGTGAGGCGGTCGAACTGGCCCGGACCCGCCGCGTGGACGTCATGCTGCTCGACATTCAGATGCCGGTCATGGACGGACTGGCGGCCCTGGCCGAGCTGCACCGGACCGTGCCCGACACGCGGGTGCTGATCCTGACAACCTTCGGGGAACAGCAGAACGTACTGCGCGCCCTGACCGGGGGCAGCGTGGGTTTTCTGCTCAAGGACTCGGCGCCCGCGGAGCTCCTGCGCGCGGTCCGGGCTGCCGCGGCCGGAGACGCGTACCTGTCGCCGGGTGCCACCCGCCGTGTCGTGGACTTGTTGGTGTCCGGCCGGAGCGCCCACCGAGCCGAGCAGGCCCGCCGCCGACTGGAGGCGCTGACCAACCGCGAGCTGGAGGTCCTGGCGCTGCTGGGTGAGGGCCTGTCCAACGCGGACGCCGGTCGGCGGATCCATATGAGCGAGGCGACGGTCAAATCGTATGTGAGCCGGATCCTGGCCAAGCTGGGCTGCGAGAACCGGGTGCAGGCCGCGTTGCTGGCACGAGACGCCGGCCTGGAACCTGACCACACCGCTCGATGACGTTGATGCAGAGCCCGCTGCGGGTGGATCTCAACGGACAGGTCCGAGCCTCACTCGTCGCCTGGCAGACCCTCCCACCGGAACTGACCCGGGCCCACCTGGGGCGTCTGGACAGAGAGGTTCTGCTGTCCGACGGGGGCCAGGTGCGCTACGGCGGTGCCCCCCCTGGCCGGATTTCTCGGCTTGTTCGCCGGGGTCTCGCACGCGTTCGCCCTGATCCGCAAGGAGAACATCGAACCGCCGGCCTTCGCCCCGCAGCTCGCCGACTGGCTCGTCGCCATGACACCCTCCGTGAACGCGGCTGCCGCCCAACTGGCCGACGGGGACTACACACGCGGGGTGGTGTCCAGCCTCGCCATGCAGGTCGCGGGCAACGCCACCCTGCTGCGCACGGCCGAGGAACAGGGGGTCAGTGCCGAACTGCTCCCAGCGCCCCTCACGCCCCGAAATTCGCCGCTCACGTGGCGCATCTCACCCGTCCGTGTCCGTCACGCCCCCATTCCGGCCCATTCCAAGCCCTGCCCCGCCCCCGACCCGGCGTTCCGACGGTTCAGGGGCGGTGGGTGCATGGGTATGGAAGACGGGGCGGGGCGCCGGTATTACCCGGGTGGGGCAACCGGAGGGGGAAGCCCGGGCGGCGCGCGAAACGCGGCCGTAAGCTCCCGGACATGCAGGTCATCCAGTCCACGAAGCTCGCCAATGTCTGTTACGAAATCCGGGGCCCCGTGCTCGAGGAGGCGATGCGGCTGGAAGCAGCCGGTCACCACATCCTCAAGCTGAACACCGGCAACCCTGCCGCGTTCGGGTTCGAGTGCCCGCCCGAGATTCTCGAAGACATACTGCGCAACCTCTCCGGGGCGCACGGTTACGGCGATGCGAAGGGCCTGCTGTCCGCACGGCGGGCGGTGATGCAGCACTACCAGACCAAGGGGATCGACCTCGACGTCGAGGACATCTACCTGGGCAACGGTGTCTCCGAACTGATCCAGATGTCGATGCAGGCGCTGCTCGACGACGGAGACGAGGTCCTCGTACCGGCTCCGGACTATCCCCTGTGGACCGCCTCGGTGTCGCTGGCCGGCGGTACGGCCGTGCACTACCGGTGCGACGAGCAGGCCGACTGGATGCCGGACCTCGCCGACATCGAGCGGAAGATCACCGACCGCACCAAGGCGCTCGTGATCATCAATCCGAACAATCCGACGGGTGCGGTGTACGACGCCGAGATGCTGCGCGGGCTGACGGAGATCGCCCGGCGCCACCATCTGGTCGTCTGCTCCGACGAGATCTACGACCGGATCCTGTACGACGGAGCGACCCACACCCCGACCGCGACGATCGCACCCGATCTGATGGTGCTCACCTTCAACGGGCTCTCCAAGAACTACCGGGTGGCCGGATACCGCTCGGGGTGGATGGCGGTCTGCGGTCCGAAGGCGCATGCCTCCTCGTACATCGAGGGCCTGACGATCCTCGCCAATATGCGGCTCTGCGCCAATATGCCGTCGCAGCACGCCGTGGCCACCGCGCTCAACGGGCGGCAGTCGATCAACGATCTGGTGCTGCCGGGCGGGCGGATCCTGGAGCAACGGGATGTCGCGTACGACCTGCTGACCCGGATTCCGGGCGTGAGCTGCGTGAAGCCGAAGGGGGCGCTGTACCTCTTCCCGCGCCTCGACCCCAAGGTCTACAAGATCAAGGACGACCGGCAGATGGTCCTCGACCTGCTGCGGGCCGAGAAGATCATGGTCGTGCACGGTACCGGGTTCAACTGGCCGGAGCCCGATCACTTCCGTGTCGTGACGCTGCCCTCGACCAAGGATCTGACGGACGCGGTGACCCGGATCGCGCACTTCCTGGACGGATACAGCCAGCCTTAGCGGGCGGCCGGTCCCGGCTCTCCCCCGACATCGATCGCAGATAACTTTAGACTAAATCCAATGTAGGATGGTTCCACAGCAACGCCAGGAGGCCATCCATGTACGAACCGATCCGCACCAAATCGGTCCACACACCGGCCGACCACGCCGACGATTTCCCGCATCGTTCCCGCGAGGAAGAGCTGGACATCCAGCTCGCCGGGCACCTGGCCGCACTTCTCGCGGTCACCGACGAGCTGGACCTCGGCGCGGCGGGCGACCGCATCGCCGAGCAGGTGGCCAGACTGCGCGGCGCGCCGCCCGCCCGGCACGCCCGTCCGACCGATGCACCCGCACTCGCGCTCCACCACCGCGCCCATGCCCTCGCGGGCCGCGCACTGGTGGTGGCCGCGTCCCGCGCCGACACGGCCGTCGCGATCCTCGCGGCCGAGCGCATGGATGCCCACACGGTGGCGATGGCCACCGCCTCCCCGGCGCGACTGGTCGGCGCCCACTGACGGCTCCGGTCCACGGCCGTCGAGGCGCGTGGACCAGGCGTCACCCATCCGTGCGCCGCGGGCGGCACACCGGAGCCGCCCGCTCCCGTTGCGTACAGGGCGGCCCCCGGAACCGTAAGGGGAGACGCTGAACCAACAGCGTCCCGTAAGGGGATTCCGGGGGCCGTACCGCGGCGGGCCGTTGACCCCACAGGTCAGGGCGGATGTCCGGAGACCCGGCCGCGGAGTGTGTGGGGCGCGCACCCACGCGGGGTGCGCCGAGGGCGTCAGCCCAGGCGCTGGACCAGCGCGCGGTACTCGTCCCACAGTTCCTTCGGCGCGTGGTCACCGAAGGTGTTGAGGTGCTCGGGGATCAGCCCCGCCTCCTCGCGCCAGACTTCCTTGTCGACCTTGAGCAGGAAGTCCAGGTCGGAGTCGGAGATGTCCAGGCCGTCGATGTCCAGGGCGCCCTTGGCGGGCAGGACGCCGATCGGCGTCTCGACGCCCTCGGCCCTGCCCTCCAGACGCTCGACGATCCACTTCAGGACGCGGCTGTTCTCGCCGAAGCCCGGCCACACGAACTTGCCCGCGTCGTTCTTGCGGAACCAGTTCACGTAGTAGATCTTCGGCAGCTTGGACTGGTCGGACTTGTCGGCGCCGACCTTGATCCAGTGGTTCATGTAGTCGCCCATGTTGTAGCCGCAGAACGGCAGCATGGCGAACGGGTCGCGGCGCAGCTCGCCGACCTTGCCCTCGGCGGCGGCGGTCTTCTCGGAGGCCACGTTGGCTCCGAGGAAGACACCGTGCTGCCAGTTGAAGGACTCGGTGACCAGCGGTACGGCCGAGGCGCGACGGCCACCGAAGAGGATGGCCGAGATCGGCACACCCTTCGGGTCCTCCCACTCGGGCGCGATGATCGGGCACTGGCCGGCCGGGACGGTGAAGCGGGCGTTGGGGTGGGCGGCGGGCGTCTCGGACGCGGGCGTCCAGTCGTTGCCCTTCCAGTCCGTGAGGTGGGCCGGAACGGTCTCCGTCATGCCCTCCCACCAGACGTCGCCGTCGTCGGTGAGCGCGACGTTGGTGAAGACGGAGTTGCCCCACATGGTCTTCATGGCGTTGGCGTTGGTGTGCTCGCCGGTGCCGGGCGCGACGCCGAAGAAACCGGCCTCGGGGTTGATCGCGTAGAGGCGGCCGTCCTCACCGAACCGCATCCAGGCGATGTCGTCGCCGATGGTCTCGACGGTCCAGCCGGGGATCGTGGGCTCCAGCATGGCGAGGTTGGTCTTGCCGCAGGCGCTCGGGAACGCGGCGGCGATGTACGTCGGGGCGGCGGCCTCGCCCTGCGGCGGCGTGAGCTTCAGGATCAGCATGTGCTCGGCGAGCCAGCCCTCGTCGCGCGCCATGACGGAGGCGATGCGCAGCGCGTAGCACTTCTTGCCGAGCAGGGCGTTGCCGCCGTAGCCGGAGCCGTACGACCAGATCTCGCGGTCCTCGGGGAAGTGCGAGATGTACTTGGTGGAGTTGCACGGCCACGGAACGTCTTCCTGGCCCTCTTCCAGGGGCGCGCCGAGCGTGTGGACGGCCTTGACGAAGAAGCCGTCGGTGCCGAGCTCGTCGAGGACGGCCTGCCCCATGCGCGTCATGGTGCGCATCGAGACGGCGACGTACGCGGAGTCGGTGATCTCGACGCCGATCGCGGAGAGCGGGGAGCCGACGGGGCCCATGCAGAACGGGACGACGTACATCGTGCGGCCGCGCATGGAGCCGCGGAAGACGCCCTGCTCACCCGTGAAGATGGCCCGCATCTCGGCGGGGGCCTTCCAGTGGTTCGTCGGGCCCGCGTCCTCCTCCTTCTCGGAGCAGATGAACGTACGGTCCTCGACGCGGGCGACATCGCTCGGGTCGGACGCGGCGTAGTAGGAGTTCGGGCGCTTGGTCTCGTCCAGCTTCGTGAACGTGCCCTTGGCCACGAGCTCCCCGCACAGGCGCTCGTACTCGGCTTCGGAGCCGTCGCACCAGACCACCTGGTCCGGCTCGGTGATGGCTGCGATCTCGTTCACCCAGGAAACGAGCTCCTGGTGGTTGGTGGGGGCAGTGAGGGGAGCCGCGATGTCGCGCGCCACGATCGCTCCTTGCTGAGGGTGTCTGTTTGGTAGGTGCCCCGTGGGGGCTGCGACCCGGATGCTTCGCCCCCTTCGAATCCCACTGGCGCTCATCCGGTGCCGACCGCACTCATTTGATCATCCGACCGTTTCACCCATATGTCCAGGGGGCCGCCCACGTGAGCATCGCCACTCGCATCGGCTACCTACGGTGGCGTAGGTACGATGCGGGAATGACTGCTGCCGCCGCCGCGCCCGAGCCAGCCGGGCTGGAAACAGCCGAGTCCGACACCGTCCCGGTGAAGCCACGAATGCGTGGGTGGCTGCACGCCGGAATGTTTCCCGCCGTGGTCGTCGCGGGGATCGCGCTGGTCGCACTGACGGACAGCGTCCGCGGCCGGGTCGCGTGCGGCATCTACGTCCTGACCGCGTGCCTGCTGTTCGGTGTGAGCGCCCTCTACCACCGCGGCACCTGGGGGCCGCGCGGCGAGGCGGTGCTCCGCAGGCTCGATCACGCCAATATTTTCCTGATCATCGCGGGCACCTACACCCCGCTGACCCTGCTCCTGCTCCCCGAGGCGACCGGGACGCCGCTCCTGTGGGCGGTCTGGGCGGCGGCGGTCGCAGGCATCGCCTTCCGGGTGTTCTGGGTCGGCGCCCCGCGCTGGCTCTACACGCCCTGCTACCTGGCGATGGGCTGGGCGGCGGTCTTCTTCCTGCCGGACTTCATGCGGACCGGCGGCGTCGCGGTGCTGGTGCTGGTCGTCGTCGGCGGGCTGCTCTACAGCGCCGGCGGCGTCATCTACGGCATCAAGCGGCCCAATCCGTCACCGCGGTGGTTCGGCTTCCACGAGGTCTTCCACTCGCTGACGCTGGCAGCCTTCGTCGTGCACTACGTCGGCATCTCGCTGGTGGCCTACAACCACCACTGAGACCGACCGGCAAATGGGGGGTGGGAGAAGGAGCGGGGCTGGGTGCGTGCAGCTGCAAGGCGGAGGATTGAGGCATGGCAGAGCCATGGTGATTGACGACAACGCGGCAGATGTGCGTGCCCAGCCCCGCGACGCCGCCCCCCATTTGCCGGTCGGTCCAAGCGCCCCTTCCGCCTCCTCCCCCGCCATGGCACGGGGGTGCGGATGCCGCCGATGTGTCCGCGGCGGCGGCAGGTACCAGGAGCGGACGGACCTGGCCCGGCGCCCGTCGATACCTGGTGTAGCCGGGGCTCCGGCCTCGGTCCGCGTACGGCTCCGCCTTCAGTCCCCGGACCGGCTCGATCCGAGGCTCCGCGCCAGTTCCTGCGGATCCGTCGTCGGCGCATCGCACACGAAGTGCCTGCACACGTACGCCGTCGGCGCCCCGCCCACCATCGGCCGGTCCGCCAGCAGCGGGAACTCCGTCCCCGCCGTCTCACCCACCGCCACCACCGCACCGGGCGCCCGTCCCAGCAGCGCCGTACGGTGCAGTTCGCCGCCGACCGGCCCGGCGACCGCGACCTCGCGCGGCCCGTCGAGCAGTGCCTCGGCGACGGCGAGCCCCCAGCCGATGAACCGGGGAACCCGCGGGCCGAGCGCCTTCACCACGCCCAACGCCCCCTCCGCGGCGGTGCGATGGGCCTCGGAGCCGGTGTACGCGGCGTACGAGAGCAGCGCACCGGCCGCCGCCGTCCAGCCCGCCGGAGTCGCGCTGTCAGTGGGGTCCTGCGGGCGACGGATCAGCTGCTCGGCGTCGTCCGCCGTGTCGTACAGCTGCCCGCCCTCACCGGTGAAGTGCTGGAGCACGATGTCGAGCAGGAAGCCCGCGAACTCCAGCCAGACGCCCTCGCCAGTGACCGCGGCCAGGGCGAGAAAGCCCTCCGCGACATCGCCGTAGTCCTCCAGCACCCCGGCGTTGGCTCCCGCCCGGCCGTCCTTGGATGTCCGGGTCAGCCGGGCGACCTCGCCCATGTGGACCCGGACCAGCAGATCCGCCGCCTCGGTGGCGCGCTCGATCAGATCGGGCCGGCCGAAGTACGCCCCCGTCTCGGCGAGCGCGGCGATCGCCAGGCCGTTCCAGGCGGCGACCACCTTGTCGTCCCGCCCGGGACGCGGGCGCAGCTCACGCGCGGCAAGCAGCCTGGCCCGTACGTCGGCGGCCCGGTCCGCGTCCACCACGGTGCCCGTCCGTGCGAGCCGGAGGACCGAGGCCCCCTCCTCGAACGTGCCCTCCTGCGTCACACCGAAGTGCTCGGCGGCGAAGGCCGCGTCCTGATCGCCGAGGACCTCCCGCAGCTGCTCGGGCGTCCACACGTAGTACGCGCCCTCGACATGCCGGCCGTCCCCGTCCTCACTGTCGGCGTCGAGCGCGGAGGCGAAACCGCCCTCGGCCGTACGCAGCTCGCGCACCATGAAGTCGGCGGTCTCCAGGGCGATCCGGCGGGCCTGCTCCGAGCCCGTCGACCGCCACAGGTGTGCGTACACCCGGCAGAGCAGCGCATTGTCGTAGAGCATCTTCTCGAAGTGCGGAACGATCCACCCCGGGTCTACCGAGTAGCGGGCGAAACCGCCGCCGAGCTGGTCGTACATCCCGCCGCCGGCCATCGCGTCGCAGGTGTCGGCGGCCATCTGGAGGGCGCCTTCCGCTCCGGTGCGGGCATGGTGACGCAGCAGGAACTCGATGGTCATGGACGGCGGGAACTTGGGCGCGCCGCCGAACCCGCCACGCTTGTCGTCGTACTCGCGGGTGAGCCCGAGCAGCGCCTGCGCCAGCTCCGCCTCGCCCGGCAGTCCCTCGCCGCCGTGTACGAGGGAGCGCTGGGTGAGGTCGTGGACGATGCGCCCGGCGACCTCGGCGACCTCCTCGGGCCGGTCGGTCCAGGCGGCCGAGACGCCTTCGAGGACCTGGCGGAAGGAGGGCGTGCCGTGGCGCGGCTCGGGCGGGAAGTACGTACCGAAGTAGAAGGGTTCGGCGTCGGCGGTCAGGAAGACGGTCATCGGCCAGCCGCCCTGGCCTGTCGCCGCCTGTACGGCCTCCATGTACACGGCGTCCACGTCGGGCCGCTCCTCGCGGTCGACCTTCACCGGGACGAAGTGTTCGTTCAGATAGGCCGCGACGCCGTCGTCCTCGAACGATTCGTGCGCCATCACATGGCACCAGTGACAGCTTGCGTAACCGACGCTGAGCAGCACCGGCACATTCCGCCTGCGGGCCTCCTCGAACGCCTCGGGCGACCAGGGCCACCAGTCGACCGGGTTGTCGGCATGCTGGAGGAGGTACGGGGACGTGGCGTGCGCGAGTCGGTTGGACATACCCCAATCCTTGCGCACACGGCAGTACCCCGCCCACACGCCACGGAGGCGCGGTACGAACGGGCCGACAGCGGAGCCCCCTGCCGGTCCGACCGGAACGGGGCGCTGCTCGTGGTCACGGTCGGGCACAGAAGCCGCTCCGGTTCCCGGCCTGCGGGACTTGCGTACGCGCGCCGCCGCGGATTCCCCCGGCCGATGTGCTCGCCCTGTCGCGTTCGGGCGTCGTAGACAGGACACTTGGGGGCCTGTCAGCTGACACATACGTCGCGGTCGGAGGGGGACACACATGCGGGACAGCCATCGGGCGGAAGCCGAAGGGCTGTTGGTACGCGCCGTGGAGGAAGAGGTACGGCGCTCGGGCGGCCGGGCCGACGCCGGGGCGCTGATGGCGCGCGGGCGGGCCGCGCTCGATTCCCTGATGGCCGGCGCGGCCGACGAGTACGCCGCGTTTCTCCAGGCGCTGGACGCGACGGAGGCCGGACAGCAGTCGTTGTCGCAGCGGTTCAGCCGGGCGGCGATGGGCACGCCTCTGCTGGTCACCGGAGTTGCCGCGGCCGCCGCCTTCGGTGCGGATATCGCGTTCGGTACGGCGACGGGGCAGGCCCTCGGCGCGGGCGCCGTCGTCGCGGTCGCGGGGGCCACCGCGACCGTCGCCAAGGTCACCGCCTCGCACTGGCCGGCGGCCCACCGGCGGGCCGCCGCGCTCGGGCAGCCGGGCGGCGCCGAGCAGCTGCGGCTGCAGTGGCTGGCGGCGCTGGAGGTGCGGGGCATCCGCCCGTTCCTCGACCAGCAGCGGATGCTCACCGCCTCGTCGCGCGCACCGGCGAAGAAGGTCCCCGCGCCGTCGCGGACCGCCCCGCAGCTGCGCGGCGGTGACCGCAGCGCAGCGGCCCGGATGCGCGCGCTCCTCGACCAGTCGTTCGGTCATCTGCCCACCTCCGAAGGGCCGTTCGCGGGACGGCGGGCCGAGCTGGCACAGATCGCGCAGTGGGTGCGGGAGGCCCGTGCGTCGACGGAGACCAAGCCGACCGTCGTCGTCCTGCACGGCATGCCGGGCGCCGGGCGCACCACCCTCGCGGTACGGGCGGCGCACAGCCTGAAGGACCAGTTCCGGGGCGCCTGTGTGGTGGATCTGCGCGGCGACGTGGCCGGTGAGACGCCGCTGCCGACGCGTGACGCGCTGCTGCATCTGCTGAACCGGCTGGGCGCGCCCCGCGAGCAGCTGCTGTTCCGTGAGAGGGCCTCCGCCGAGCAGCAGGTGCGGCGGCTGAGCGAGCTGTACCACCAGCATCTGACCGGCACACCCGTGACGATCGTCCTCGACGACGCCGCCGACGCGGCCCAGGTCCGCACCCTGGTCCCCGAGCGTTCCGACAGTCTCGTCCTGGTCACCGCCCGCGAACCCCTGGAGCTGCCCGCCGGTCTGCCGGCCCGGGTCCATCATCTGGAGGTCGGCGCGCTGGACGCGGCGGGCGCGGAGGAGTTGCTGCGCGAGGCTGCCGAGGCAAAGGAGCAGGGGCCGTACGACTCCCGGTCGACGGACACCGTCGCCGAGCTGTGCGGCGGGCTGCCGCTGGCGCTGCGCATCGCGGGCTCCTCGCTCGGTCCACGTACCCGGAGCGCGCTCGCCGCCGATCTCGCCGCGTACGGTCCGGTCGCACCGGTCGAGCGGGCGCTGTGGCTCCGCTACACCGATCAGTCCGAGCAGGCGCGGCGGCTGCTGCGCCGGCTCGCGCTGGCCGGGCGGGCCAGCCTGGGCGCCGCGGCGGCGGCCGCGCTGCTCTCGGCCGACGAGCAGGAGGCCGAGCGGCTGCTGACGGCCCTGGCGGGGGCCGGGCTCCTGGACCATGTGCGGGGCTCGCGCTACCGGCTGCACGATCTCGTACGGCGCTTCGCCCTGGCCCGGCTGCGGGACGAGGAGGCGGCGGCGGACCGTACCGCGGCGCAGGAGCGGCTGATCCAGAACTACGCGGAGCTGGCCGGTGCGGTGATCCGGATGGTGGACGGCAAGATGTCCACGCGGGCGGGGCAGTTCGGCTCGCACGGGTTCAGTTCGCTGGACTCGGCGCTGCGTTGGCTGGACGACGAGTCGAGCTTCATCACGTCGGCGCTGCGACACGCGGAGGGCGTCGACCAGGGGGCCGTGCTCGATCTGCTGGGCGCGCTGTGCGACTACTGCCTGCTGCGTGGCGATCTCTACCGGCTCGGCGAGATCAGTGAGTTGACGCAGGCCGTGGACAAGGGGCTGCTGGAGCGGTCCGTGCAGTGGCGTACCGGCATCGCGGCCCGTCAGCTCGGCGAGCTGGACAAGGCCCGCACCACCCTGTCGTCGGTGGTGGGGCTCTACCGCGAGGCCCAGAACGAGGCGGGTACGGCGCTGGCGCTCTGCTCGCTCGGCATCACCCTGCACCACCAGGGCAATCTGACCGAAGCGGCGGCGCGGCTGCGCGAGGCGATCGAGCTGCAGTCCTCCGACGAGCAGGCCGAGGACCGGGCCTGGTCGCTGCACGCCCTGGCCGCCGTCGAACGCGACCGGGCCCACCTGGCGGAGGCGCTGACGCTCCTGGACACCGCGCTGGCCCTGCACCGGGAGGGCGAGTCGCTGCACGGCGAGGCGTGGACGCAGTTCCAGCTGGGCCAGACCCTGCTGCGGATGGGCGACGTGGAGCGTGCGCAGGACGCGCTGCGCACGGCCCTGGAGCTGTACAGCCGCACCCGTGACGAGCGCGGCGAGGCGTGGGCGCTGACCCAGCTGGCCCGCGCCCGGCTGCTGGACGGCGACCCGGCGCCGGCGGCCGAGGAGCTGAACCTGGCCCTGGCCCGCCACCGCGGCAACGAGGACGCGCGCGGCGAGGCGTGGACGCTGTACTACCTGGGCCAGGCCCTGGAGGAGAGTGGCGACACCGACCAGGCGGTGCGGCAGTTGGAGCGGGCCCGCACGATGTTCTCCCGGATGCGGGACGTGTACGGGCTGGCGTGCGCCCGGCACCACTCCGGCCGGGTCACCCGCGACCAGCGGGCCGCGCAGACCGGAAACCTCCGCAACTCCGGCTTCGCCCGCCAGCTCCTGGTCGACGCCCGGGCCGACTTCCGGCGCATCGGCGTCGCCCACGGCGAGGCCTGGACGTGCCTGGAGCTGGCCCTGATCGACGCGGGCAACAACCGCACACCGCAGGCGCTGGAGCTGTGCGACGAGGCCGCGGAGCTGTTCGACTCCTACCGCGACAGGCGGGGCGCGGACTGGGCCCGCTTCCTGCGCTGCACGCTGCTGCCGTACGCGTCACCCGGCGGCAGCGAGGTGGGCACCGTGGTGGCCCAGCAGGAACTGGCCGACCTGCTTCGGGCCGGCCACCCGACACGCGACAGCAAGCTGGAGGGCTTCGCGGAGGCGTTCACCGTGGTGCTGAACCGCGGCGTGGACCTGGAGGACGGCTGGCAGGCGTGGCGCCTGGGCATGACGCCCACACGCCACGCACGGGAGGTCATGGGCGTACCTGTCCGGCCATGACCGGCCCGTCCGGCGATCGAGGACGGTCTTCGCCCTCGGCCGGGCACAACCGCCCGTCCGACGCCGGGCGACCGAGGCGGCTGCCGGACGCCCCGGTACCGCCCCGCGCCTACTTCCGCTCCGTGGAGGACCCCGCACCCGCGGCAACGGCGCCACCCGACGCCGCCTCCGGGTCCGGGGCCTCCTCGAAGTCGACCTTGCCCATGTGGCGGTTCATGGACTTCATCAGCAGCCACACACCCGCGGCAAGCGCCGCGAAGACGATGAAGCCGAGAACGCCGGGGGTCACCTTGTTCTTGTCGAGCTCACCGGCGAGAGGGACGAGATGGGTCAGTGCCTGGGTCGCGTACATATCAGGCATTGTCGCGGATGCCCGCGAAGAGGTCGCTCTCGGGGAGGGAGGTATCGACGAGAGACTTCGCCAGCTCGTACTCCTCGGTCGGCCAGACCTCCTTCTGGATGTCCATCGGGACGCGGAACCAGCCGCCGTCGGGGTCGATCTGCGTCGCGTGCGCGATCAGCGCCTTGTCGCGGATCTCGAAGAAGTCCGCGCACGGAACATGCGTGGTCAGCGTGCGTTCGTCGCGCTCGAACTCCTTCCAGCGCTTCAGCCACTCGCCGTACGGGGACTCCAGGCCACGGGCCAGCAGCGCCTCGTGGAGCGCCACCGTGCGCGGCCGGTTGAAGCCCTGGTTGTAGTAGAGCTTCTGCGGCTGCCAGACCGGACCGAACTCCGACTCGGGGAACGTCTCGGCGTCCGACGCACCGTCGAAGGCGATCATCGTGATCTTGTGGGTCATGATGTGGTCGGGGTGCGGGTACCCGCCGTTCTCGTCGTACGTCGTGACGACCTGCGGCCGGAACGCACGGATGCTGCGAACGAGACGCCCCGCGGCCTTCTTCTCGTCCTCCAGCGCGAAGCAGCCCTCGGGCAGCGGCGGCAGCGGGTCGCCCTCCGGCAGACCCGAGTCGACGAAGCCGAGCCACTCCTGCTCGACGCCCAGGATCTCCCGGGCCTCGTCCATTTCCTTCTTGCGCACCTCATGGATGTTTTCCTCGACGTACGCGTCGCCCTGGAGCTTCGGGTTGAGGATGGAGCCGCGCTCGCCTCCCGTGCAGGTCACGACCAGCACGTCCACCCCCTCGGACACATACTTGGCCATGGTGGCCGCGCCCTTGCTCGACTCGTCGTCGGGGTGGGCGTGAACGGCCATCAGTCGCAGCTGCTCAGTCAAGACTCGATCCTCGTTGATTGGACGCCACCGAGAGGCGTCGTCCCGAAGGGACGTCGGCGTGGGGTGGCGGTCGGGTGGCGGGTGGCAGGCTTCTATAGTGACCGAACCGGGGGGCGGAAAATTCCTGGATCCCTGGTACGGGAGGAACGATCATGACTGCGGTGCGCGAAGCGCCTCCGGAGAACCGCTACGGCCGCTCCGCGGACCAGCGCGCGGACCGCAAACTCAAGATCATCGGTTCGGTGCTGGGCGTCGCTCTTCTCGGAATGATCGGCTGGATCGGTTACGACTACATCGCCGGCCAGGGCATCAGCGCCGAGGTGATCAAGTTCAAGGTCGTCTCCGACCAACGGGTCGAGGTGCACCTGGAGGTGCGCAAGGGCACCGACACCAAGGGCTACTGCACGCTCCGCTCGCAGCACGAGGACGGCAGCGACGTGGCCCGCAAGGACTTCCGCTTCGACGACCGCACGGACCGTATCGACCGCGTCCTGTCACTGCGTACGACATCCAGGGCGACCAGCGTCGAGCTGCTGGGCTGTACCGACGACGGCGGGGCGGCGCATTGACCACCGCACGCCGGTGCTGAACCGCTGTTGCGGGCACTGACCTGCACATACGCAGTCCTGGCGATTTACCTTCTCCCCCTTTTCCTGGGGAATTGTTAGGCTCGTGGTTTCGCCCACCCGTGGAGGCACATGCTTACGGGTAGGGCGATGCTTTGTATTCCCAGCACCGACGAGGAGCACCCTGTGACCCAGACCAGCGAAAACGTCACCTGGCTCACGCAGGAGGCGTACAACCAGCTCAAGGCCGAGCTGGAGTACCTGTCTGGTCCCGCGCGCACGGAAATCTCCGTAAAGATCGCGGCGGCCCGTGAGGAGGGTGACCTCCGGGAAAATGGCGGGTACCACGCGGCCAAGGAGGAGCAGGGCAAGATGGAGTTGCGGGTGCGCCAGCTCACCCAGCTCCTGGAGCACGCGAAGGTCGGCGAGTCACCTGCCGACGACGGCGTGGTCGAGCCCGGCATGGTTGTGACGATCGCCTTCGACGGCGACCCGGACGACACGATGACCTTCCTGCTCGCCTCGCGCGAATACGCGAGCTCGGACATCGAGACGTACTCCCCGCAGTCGCCGCTCGGCACCGGCGTGAACGGCAAGAAGATGGGCGAGGACGCCGAGTACGAGCTGCCGAACGGCAAGACGGCCACCGTGAAGATCCTCGAGGCGAAGCCCTACACGGGCTGATCCCACTGATGCGGGGAG